>NZ_JBALOZ010000141.1:0-21025 GCF_036965125.1 Bacillus sp. JJ1503 | reverse complement strand
AGTCAAACCATGAAGCTCCTTCCTGAAACGGATTATTCTTATTAAAGATATTTTAGAACCTGTTTTAATAGACAGCATTCCAATGAAAACCAAAAAGAATGAAAGGCTTGATTGCCTTTTTTGTTTATCTTTATGAATCTTTCGACACTGCCGAAAGGTTTTTTTATATTCTATAAGGTTTAATGCTTAGGAAGATAAAGACTTTGTTTCAATATGAGAATTTTATGAGTCACATGATTGTTAGCTTATTGAAACGGTCGTAACACAATTATAAAGTGCTTGTTCTTTTTCTCGGAATATTCTGTGTTAAGATTGACATCGATTGTTAGATCAGACATAGGAGGTTATGAAGTGTTAAAATACTTGTTTTCATTGATTGCAGCAATAACCCTCTGGTGTTCCATCGGTGCTGACACCCAAGCGAAGGAAGTAGTTGTAAAGAAAGGAGATACACTTTGGGCAATTGCCAATAGAAATAATGTTTCAGTCCAAGAACTTAAAAAATGGAATGGGCTATCTACAGAATTCATCCAACCAAATGATAAACTTGAAGTTTCTCCAGAAAAATATTACATAGTTGAATCTGGCGATACACTCTGGAATATTGCTCAAACATATCGTGTTACCTTAGAAGATCTAAATGAATGGAATAACTTAAATTCTGATCTTATTAGACCAGGATTAAAGCTCATTATTTTTCCAAATTCAGCTGCTCAGTCAGCCGTTCAATCTAAAACCCTTTCGGTTACTGCAACTGCTTATACAGCTTATTGTGAAGGCTGCACTGGTATAACTAAAACAGGAATTAATTTAATAGCGAATCCGGATCAAAAGGTGATCGCGGTTGATCCCAAGGTTATTCCGTTAGGATCTAAGGTTTTTGTTGAAGGCTACGGTTATGCAACAGCTGAAGATATTGGCAGTGCAATTAAAGGGAATAAAATTGATCTGTTTATTCCCACATTAGAATCAGCCTTACAATGGGGTAGAAAGCAAGTAAATGTAACCATAATAGATTAATAACTTCGGACCACTGGTATTGTGGTCCATTTTTAAAATGTTTTTTAAGATATCTTACAAAATGCCTTTATGAGATTTTGGAAACATTGTATCCTATCGTTTTCGTCAAGTAAATAAGCATTGAAAATTTCATTTTCTAACATTGAAATGATTCTCACGGTCACATCTTCCTTATGCGAGCCTCTTACTCTATCGTTACCAAGTAGGCATAATATTTCTCTTTCATAGTATTCGACAGTTCCAAATAACACAGTCGACAAAGTATTCACCCCCAGAACAGTACAATAAATCAACTTCTAACTACTAATTTGCTCTGATTAGATTCTAATCTATTAATTACAGAATATTAACTTTACCATTCAGCAATGTGATCATACGACTTTAAAATGGGAAATTCAACATTATTCCCCTCCATTTAACAGAATGGTTAATTTGGTTATGAATGCTATTAACTTTTAATAATAATGAAACATTAATGTTCCTCTTGAAATCTTTAGTCCATATTAAGTTAGCGTGTACCTATTCATAATCCATGAATTGAGGGGGATCGTTTAACACATCTTCATTCTTATAGATATTGATGGTGCGAAAGCTGATTAGTTTTTTCCTAATCTTCAGGTTCGATTCAGTAAGTAAAAAAATAAGTGATTCACATGGAATCACTTACTTTTTTTGTGCAATATTTATGCTACAGTAGGTTTCATTTCTTTCGGTAAGTTTTTCTTTTTATTGAAGAAATTCTTAACATAAGGGACTGCGAATCTGTCAACTCCGTAGAAGTAACCTGCTGCTCCAGTGAATAATAGGATGATTGCTGCAGTATAAAGAACTGGGTTAATGCCTACTGTTCCTGCCATTAAGAAGTTAAGATTCATGAACGCACCCGCAAGTAATGCTGGAATAGTTGCTGCTCCTATGATTAAACCTAAGCCAACTAGGAACTCTCCCCATGGGATAAGAATGTTGAATAATTCTATATTGGGTAGTGCAATTCCTTCAAGGAATGCTGCGTACCAGCCTTGAACTGCAGGATGATCTCCACCAGCTTTTGCAATTGCGCCTTGTATGAAGATACCTGCATCAAATCCACCAGTAATTTTATGAAATCCTGCTTCAATCCATTGAATACCTAACCATATTCTTAATACGGTCCATACTATCGCCATTTTCGGCCCTTTTAAAAAGTTCATCATGAGAAATCTCCCCTTTAATTTTAGTTTGTGAAACTTTTCACAAGATGTATTAAAAAAATATTTGTATTAAGCTGTCAGCTTGGGGTGAAAGTTTGTGAAGTTTTTCACTTACTTTCTACACTCTTAATATACAACGTTTTTATTTAAAGTACAATAGACTTCACAGATATGTCATAACTATAATTATTGTAAAGGTATTAACAGTGTTAATAATTAATTTGAGGATGCTCCAGACTACTTATTCTAATAAATCCCTGACACCGTCATTAAGATCTATGTTCCAAAATAATGATGGCGATGTGGAAGTTACGTTTAAATTGGAGTCATTTGTTTGTTTTGTGAAGAAGAATTGTTAAATGCATACGAATTAGCAGACCAAATCGCAATACTGATTTGGTCTATTTTGTTTGCTATTGTCATCTTAGCGGACATCAGGGCAGTTATTTGGCCGAAAATGGGGTAATTCCGTTTCTTTGCGGACGTAGGTTCCATTTTTTTGTAAAAAAGTAATGATTTTCTTGTGTTATTTCGTGAATAACGTACGAGTGTCCGCTTAACCCTTAATTAGGGTTATTTAATGGAAATAACGGATTTCATGTCCGCTTAATTTCTTAGAGTCAGGAGGGATGAAAGAATTTAATTAAAAGTTGGCATAAAATTTGCATTTACTACTTATATAAGAACGAAACTATATTTTTCTAGGAGGAATTAAATCATGATAAAAGATATGAATAGTATTCAGGAATTAATGGACTTAGATAAGAAACATTTTCTGCATCCGACCTCTCCTATAAAGCAGCAGCAAGATCAGGGGCCATCGTTTATTTTTACTGAAGGGAAAGGGGTTTACCTTCAAGACATGGCGGGGAACACGGTCATTGATGGGATGTCTTCTCTATGGAATGTGAATGTTGGGCATGGGAGAGAGGAATTAGGGAAAGTGGCGATGGAGCAAATGTCCAAGCTAGCGTTTTCCTCATGCTTTGCCACTTTTAGCAATGAGCCCGCTATTCGTTTGGCTGCGAAGCTCGCCCAAATTGCACCTGGGGATTTAAGTGCCGCATTCTTTACTTCCGGAGGTTCGGAGGCGAATGATACAGCTTATAAATTGGCGCGCCATTATTGGATTTTAAAAGGGCAGCCGAATCGTAAAAAGATAATTTCTCGAACGAAGTCCTATCACGGGGTAGCGATGGGATCAACAAATGCAACTGGCTTGAAGCCGTTCCGCGATTTTACGAACTCATTTGATCCAGATTTCTGCTATGCAGATCATTTTTCAACTCAAGATTTGCGAGATGTGATTGAAGCGGAAGGGCCAGAGTCAATTGCGGCGTTTATTGCAGAGCCTGTGCAAGGAGCGGGCGGACTGCATGTCGCGCCAGATGACTATTTTAAGGAAGTTAGAAGTATTTGTGATGAATATGGCATTTTATTTATCACAGACGAAGTGATTACAGGATTTGGCCGGACAGGGAAATACTTTGGGATTGAGCATTATGGGGTCGTGCCAGATATGATGTGCTTTGCAAAAGGTGTGACGAGTGGCTACGCCCAATTAGGCGGAGTAATGATATCGGAAAAAATCCACCAAGATTTTACTGAGCTGTCGACAGGGACCTTGTTGCATGGCTATACGTATAGCGGGCATCCAATGGCTTGTGCAGTCGCATTGAAAAATATTGAAATCATTGAAGAGGAAAACCTAATTGAGAATGCAGAAATCATGGGAAGTGAAATGCTAAAAGGGTTTAAATGGATTCAAGGCGAGCGGCAAATTGTCGGCAAGGTCAAAGGTCTTGGATTAATGGGCGGCATCGAAATAGTTAAGGATAAACAGACAAATGAGAAATTTACAGCTCCAGTAGCACCAAGGGTTGTAACGGAAGCGGCAAAACGGGGACTCATTTGCAGGTCTGTCGTGTTCGATGGCCAAGACACTGTTGTATTTTCTCCGCCGTTAATCATCAATAAGGAAGAAATGGCAAGAATGCTTGAAATCCTCCATGATGCGATTGCGGCAATTGAAGCGGAGGTTTTAAAGTAATAGAGGTTTTTGGGCGAGTAAAGAAGAATATAAAACTAATAAGAAAAATGATTAAGGAGAGATCTAATTGAAGAAGAAATTATTCATTAATGGGGAGTGGGTCGAGGCAAGTCAATATGTACCACTTAGCTCTCCTTACAGTGGAAAGGTGATAGCCGAGATCCCAGCAGCAACGGTAGAAGAGGTTGAAACAGGATTAGAGGCAGCCTTTAATGCGAGAAAAATAATGGCGGCTATGCCAAGCCATCAACGGGCGCAAATCTTAGAAAAAGTGGTATTTCTATTAGAGAAGAGGGCTGAAGAGGCCGCTGAAATCATTGCTACTGAGGCTGCTAAGCCAATATCTGCTGCAAGGACGGAAGTAGGTCGCACCATCCAGACCTATAAATTTGCTGCTGAAGAAGCGAAGCGAATTCATGGGGAAACGATTCCGCTTGATGCAGCACCGGGCGGGGAAGGAAGACTTGCCTACACAGTGCGTGAACCAATTGGAGTGATTGGCGCGATCACCCCTTTTAATTTTCCGATGAATTTAGTCGCACACAAAGTAGGGCCAGCTATTGCTTCAGGAAATACAGTTGTTTTGAAACCGGCTGGTCAAACACCGTTATCGGCGTTTTTCATTGCTGAGTTATTCCAGGAAGCTGGATTGCCGGCTGGTGCCTTAAATGTTGTTACAGGCAGCGGATCCATCATTGGTGAAAAGCTTGTGAAGGATGATCGTGTTCAAAAGATTTCTTTTACAGGAAGTCCTGCGGTAGGGATTGGAATCCGGAATAAAGCTGGGCTAAAGCGTGTTACGCTGGAATTAGGTTCGAATGCGGCAGTCATTATTGATAAAGGGATTGATATTGATAAAATTATTTCACGTTGTGTAGCAGGTGCATTCGGCTTTCAAGGCCAGGTTTGCATCTCATTGCAGCGGGTTTATGTTCATGAAGACTTATATGAGGCTTTCGTTGAAAAGTTTGTCGCAGCAACGAAGCAGCTGAATATCGGTGACCCGCTTGATCCGGCGACAGATGTTTCCGCCTTAATTACAGCAAAAGATGTGCAGCGGACACTTGATTGGCTGGAGGAGGCGAAACAGCAGGGAGCGAAGGTGGCTGTAGGAGGGACATCTGAGGGGAATATATTATTGCCGACCGTTCTCTTAGATGCCGATCCTTCTCTAAAGATATCCTGTCAGGAAGTATTTGCGCCAATTGTGCTGATAAATAAAGTGAAATCTGTTGATGAGGCGATTGAGCTTGTAAATGATTCTCGATATGGGCTTCAAGCTGGAATCTATACAGACAATGTCCATACCGCCTTAACCGCAGCACAGCAGCTGCATGTTGGAGGAGTCATGATCAATGATATCCCAACTTTCCGTGTGGATCATATGCCATACGGCGGGGTTAAAGAAAGCGGAGTCGGCCGGGAAGGTATAAAATATGCAATCGAAGAAATGACGGAACAGAAACTAGTCGTTTTTAATAGAAATTAAGAAAAAGGACTGCAAATCTTTTTGATAAAAGATGATGCAGTCCTTTTTTTATTAGAAAAATAATATTGTATATCGGTCAGTTTCGCAAATAAATCAATCGGAATCGCAAATAAAGAATAAAATTGCTGTCTCGGACCGGGTATCCGCCACTCATATTACTAATCTATTTCTGAAAGAGAAATGCAGGTTGTGATTTCAATTGTGAAAAATAAACTTTCAATTTTGAAAGATTCCAACTCATTTTTCATTCCCTCACTAATCTATAATCTGAAAAATCAATAAAATTAATCTTGGCATGGAATTTGCAATATTAGTAGATAAATACTTTCAGTGAGGTGAAGTCCATTGACCCGTTATGAATATGGCGGTGATGAGTTTATTTTTGTGGAATTATCTGAAGCGATGAGTTTGGAAACAAATTTTCAGGCCATGGCGATTACAAAGACGTTGAGAGAGGAAAAGCTGCCAGGAATTCTAGATATTTGTCCTTCCAATGCATCTTATATGATTCGTTTTAATCCTGATATCATTCACCCTGATAAATTAATTTCAAAATTGAAAGAACTAGAACAGAATGTTTCATTAGAGAACTTTGAAATTACAGCTCGTGCAGTTGATGTTCCGATCTTATTCGAAGACCCTTGGACACATGAGGCGTTAATGCGTTTCAGGGACCGGCATCAGGATCCGACAGCAACAGACCTCGAATATGTAGCCCGCACAAATGGTCTTCAATCTAAAGAAGAACTCATTAAATCGATTACCGATAGCCCGTATCTTGTTTCGATGATTGGGTTTGTTCCGGGATTGCCATGGTGCTATCAAATGGTGCCTCGAGAACAGCAAATCGAAGCACCTAAATATGTTCGCCCTAGAACGTATACACCAGAGAGAGCATTTGGATTTGGCGGAGCCTTTGCCGTTATATACCCTGTACAAGGAGCGGGTGGATACCAGCTATTTGGGACGGCTGCCGCACCAATTTATGAAAAAGAACAGCGTTTGCATGATTTTAAAGATTCTATGACCTTCCCTAGACAGGGGGATGTTTTCAGATATCGAAGCATTACGATGGAGGAATACGAGGACATTCGAAAAGAAGTGGAAAGTGGAGATTTCCGCTATTTAACAAAGGAAATTACGTTTAAGCCTCAAGAGGTACTCGAAAATCCGAAAGCATTTTCAGATTCCGTGTTAAGGAGGTTGTATGCATGATTAAAGTAATTAACCCTGGGCTTCAAACGACTGTTCAAGATTCTGGCAGAATTGGCCATTATGAAGTGGGGATGCCTCCATCAGGAGCTATGGATAAATACTCTTACTTTGCGAGCAATTTACTCGTTGGAAACAAGGAAAATGCAGCTGTTCTTGAAATCACTTATATGGGGCCTGTCTTAGAATTTCAGCAGAATGCAACCGTTGCCATTACGGGCGGTGAGATGCCGCCGAAAATCAATGGTGAGCCTGTTTCGATGTGGGAAACGCTTGAAGTGAAGGCTGGAGATGTGCTTTCATTCGATTTTATTAAACAAGGTGCACGTGTGTATTTAGCTGTAGCTGGAGGAATTGATGTGCCTCTGATCATGGAATCACGCTCTACCTATACACTGTGTGGCATCGGTGGCTTTGAGGGGCGGGCACTTCAAGCAGGTGATGAATTAAAGATTGGCAGCGATAACGAAACAGAAATCGCTACCGGAACCCGTATTAGTGATGAACTGATCCCTGCTTTTTCTAAAACAAATGACGTCCGTGTTGTTTTAGGATTATGCAGTTATCGATTAACAGAGGAAAGTAAAGAACGGTTTTTCTCAATAGAATGGACAGTAACACCGGAAGCGAACCGTGTGGGCTATCGATTTAAAGGGGAGCGCTTAAATTTCGTTGAACGTGAACAGCCATTTGGAGCTGGAAGCAATCCATCGAATGTTGTTGATTTAGGCTATCCGATTGGATCCATTCAGGTGCCTGATGGGGTAGAGCCGATCGCTCTCTTAAACGATGCCGTGACAGGTGGAGGATACGCAACGATTTGTACCATTATTAGTACAGATTTAAATAAAATGGCCCAAATCAAAACAAATGAAAAAGTTCGGTTTGTGGCTGTTGATATCCACGAAGCACTTGAGATCCGCAAAGATTATCAGGATAAAATCAATCAAATGAAGCAGCAAGTATTAGGACATGTAGGAGGGTTAAAAAATGGCTGAACAAAAAACAGTACTAACACCAATCCCAGGAGTTTTCTATCGCAAACCAGCTCCAGATAAGGATGTGTATATAAAAGAAGGAGCCCCTGTAAAAGTAGGCGATGTGATCGGCCTTGTGGAAGTTATGAAAAACTTTTATGAAATTAAAGCGGAGAATGAGGGAGTTCTAGCGCAGTTCTTTGTTGAGGACGAGGACCTTCTCGATGCAGGCCAGGAAATAGCAGTCATCATTGAACAGTAAATTTTTTCTGAAGAGGAGGGAAAAAGCGGATGGCTTATTTTAAAAAGGTGCTGATTGCAAACAGAGGGGAAATTGCGAGGAGAATTATTCGCACCTGTAAGAGGCTTGGCATCGATACAGTTGCAGTCTATTCCGAGGCTGATGCAGAGGCGCCTCATGTTAGTGAGGCTACTGAGGCTGTTTGCATCGGTCCAGCCCAAGCGAAAAAAAGCTATCTTAATGTAGAAAAAGTTATTCAGGTAGCAAAAGAAACGAAAGCGGATGCAATTCATCCAGGCTATGGATTTTTATCGGAAAATCCGGAATTTGTTCGCCGCTGTGAGGAGGAAAATATTGTTTTTATCGGTCCTTCCGCAGAAACGATTCGCCTTATGGGGAGCAAGCTTGAAGCACGAATTCAAATGCAAAAAGCAGGCGTAAGCGTTGTGCCGGGCACGGATAAGAGCATTGATTCTATAGAGGAAGCCATTCAGATTGCAGACGATCTTGGCTATCCGCTTATGTTAAAAGCGAGTGCGGGCGGCGGCGGTATCGGGATGCAGCTCGTGCATAATGAAGACGAGTTACAAAAGGTGTTTGATTCGACAAAGCAGAAAGCAAATTCATTTTTTAATGATGGCACCGTCTTTTTAGAGAAGTGGATTTCAAAGCCTCGTCATATTGAGGTGCAAATTGTTGCAGATGCTTTTGGAAATGTTCTGCATTTATTTGAAAGAGAATGTTCCGTCCAACGACGAAACCAAAAGGTAATAGAGGAAAGTCCTTCACCGTTTTTAGATGAAGCCCTTAGAAAAGAGCTGTTGGAAGCGGCCATACGTGGTGTAAAGCAAATCGATTATACAAATGTCGGCACAATGGAGTTTATTTTTGACGAAAATAAAAACTTCTATTTCCTTGAAATGAATACCCGTTTGCAGGTCGAACATCCGGTTACAGAGGAAATTACAGGATTGGATTTAGTTGAGCTTCAGCTGAAGATTGCTGCTAAAGAGAGATTACCTTATACACAGGATGAGATCGCGAAAACAGGTCATGCGATTGAATGCAGGCTTTATGCGGAGGATCCGTTCACTTTCTTCCCAAGCCCTGGGGTTATTTCGAGTATGGAACTGCCAGAGGACAATGTGAGGTATGATTTCGGTTTCATTAACGGAAGTACGGTTACCCCTTTTTATGATCCGATGCTTGGAAAAATCATCGTTCACGGCTCATCACGTGATGAGGCGATTAGCAAAATGCAAAAGGTGCTTGAAGAAATGGATATTCAGGGAGTAAAAACAAATCTGCTTCTCCTCCAAAAGGTAATGAAAAACGGCCAATTTATGAATGGAGACTATACGACTCAATTCCTATCAGAAAATTTAGGTCAATTAGTTGAGAGGTGATCCAATGTATAAAGTAGATTTGAACTGTGATATGGGGGAAAGCTTTGGCCTTTATGAATTAGGCAATGATGAAGAAATGATGCAGTATATTACCTCTGCCAACATCGCATGCGGCTTTCATGCTGGAGATCCACATGTAATGAGGAAGACGATAGAGCTGGCGAAGAAATATGATGTTGGCATTGGGGCGCATCCAGGATTCCCTGATTTATTGGGCTTTGGCCGACGCTACATGACTTGTACACCATCAGAAATTAAAGATTATGTCATGTACCAGGTTGGGGCTTTAAGAGAATTCTGTGCTGCAGCAAAAGTGAATATCCAACATTGTAAACCGCATGGAGCTTTATTTATGAAAGCGGCGGAGGATAAGGCATTAGCGCGTGCCATTTTAGAGACGCTTCACGATATCGATCCGGAAATGATTATTTTCGCTCTTAATCAGTCCGAATTGTTTGAGGAAGCAATTAAAATGGGCGTTCCTGTTGCGAAAGAAGCTTATTCGGATCGTGAGCATACTGAAAGCGGTTCGATTGTTTTGACGAGGAAAGGGTCGGCAATCACCGATTATGAGGCCATGGCGCAACGGGTTGTCCGAATGGTGAAAGAGGAACGGGTTATCACTCATGATGGTAAGGATACTCCGATTAAAGCTGAAACCATTTGCATTCACGGAGATACACCGGGTGCTCCTATTTTAGCCAAGAAAATTGTTGAGGCCTTAAAAGCGAGCGGAGTGGAGATTGTTCCGATTAGGAAAATAATTTAAATAAGTGGTCATCGCTCCCTTCCTATATAGGAAGGGATAAGGCTGTGATAGGCAAGGTTTTAAACGGAATTATTCGAATTTTAAAAATAAACATCAAGATGTCAAAATTGTTATAAGGAGAGGTCGCTTTGAAAATCGAGCATTCATATACTTTCAAGGGTATCCCAAGAGAAGTGCTATGGCGAACGATACAAGATAAGGAGGTGTTGAAAAGGTCGTTACCAGGATGTAAGTCATTTGTTGAGGTGGAGGACAATGTTTTTGAGTCTGAGCTAGGCATTAGTATTGGTCCTGTAAAGGGAGTTTTTACAGGGGATGTCCGGCAGGTTGATCAAAAGGAGCCTGAATTTTACCGTCTGCTTGTTACCGGGAAGGGCAAGCCAGGTGAAATTGATGCGGATGCTGAGATGGCTTTGATTGAAACAGAAGAAGGAACTGTACTTGAATGTAAGGCAGATGTGAAATTGACAGGTATTCTCGCTTCGGTTGGCCAGAGAGTCATGAGTGGAGTAGCGAAGGTCGTCATTGGTCAATTTTTTAAAGATATAGATAAAGAGGCGAAACAGCTCGTCTAACGTAACTTTATTATTACTGAAGCGAGCCAAGGTTAATGTAGTTAAAGGTACAAATTGGGAGGTGCAGTGGATGGCAATCGAAAATGTAAATGTAAAGGTGAAAATCAACGGAAAAGAAAAATGCGCGGATGTAGAGCCGCGAACGCTGCTTGTTCACTATATTCGTGATGATCTTGGTTTAACTGGGACACATATTGGCTGTGATACGAGTCAGTGTGGCGCATGTTCGGTTATGGTGGATGGAGAAGTAGTGAAATCATGTACGATGTTGGCTGTTCAAGCGGATGGATCCGAAATTACAACGGTAGAAGGTCTTGGGCAAGTAGGTAATTTACATCCAATCCAGCAAAGCTTTTGGGAAAAGCATGGACTGCAATGCGGCTATTGTACACCAGGGGTTATGATTGCAGCGGTTGGTTTGCTGAAGCAAAATCCAAATCCAACTGATGAGGAAATTCGCGAAGGCCTTGAAGGGGTTATTTGCCGCTGTACTGGCTATCAATTTATTGTTGAGGCAGTCAAGCATGCAGCACAGCTAATGAGAGAATCGGAAGTTCAATTAGTAGGAGAGGAGCGCTCATAATGACAAAGGTTGTTGGTGCTCGGCTGAAGAGGAAAGAAGATCCTAAGCTGATTACAGGTAATGGTAGTTTTTCAGATGACATTGTACTCCCAGGAATGCTGCATGCCGCTATTTTGCGGAGCCCGCATGCACATGCCATGATCAAAAGCATTAATGTGGAGGAAGCATTAAAGGCACCAGGGGTTGTCGCGATTTATACCGGGAAAGATCTTGAAGGCAAAATTGGCCGTATCCCTTCCTCATGGCTAGTCCCGGGATGCGACCTGAAGGAAGCTCCACAATATCCACTAGCGATCGATCGTGTTCGATATGTTGGGGATGGTGTTGCACTGGTCATTGGAGAAGGCCGCTATGCTGTTAGAGATGCTATGTACTTAATTGATGTAGAGTACGAAACTCTTGCTCCTGCTGTAGGGCAGAAGAAATCGATGCAAGACAATGCTCCACTTGTTCATGACGATATTGAAAACAATATTGCGTTCCATTGGAAAGCGGGAGCAGTGCCTGAAGAGGTTTGTGAAAATGCCGAGGTATCTATTAAGCAAAGCTTTTATGTACAGCGGGTAGCGCCGAGTCCGATTGAAACACGTGCAGCTATTGGCCAGTATAATCCAGGAAGCGGTGACTTGACACTTTGGTGCACTTCCCAAAATCCTCATATTCATCGGATGGTTTTAAGCGAAGTGCTTGGAATCTCAGAAGCCAAATTACAAGTAATTGCTCCAGATATGGGGGGCGGATTTGGCGGAAAAATCGGCGTCTATCCTGATGAAGCGCTTGTTGGCTATGCAGCACGGGATTTAGGGCGGCCGGTGAAATGGATTGAGGAAAGAAATGAACACTTTACCGCCTCTAACTATGGACGTGATGAAGTCCTTGATGTCGAGTTATATGGGAAAAGGGATGGAACGCTAAGTGCCATTCGAGTGAAAAATACCCATAACGTCGGCGCATATTTATCGACAATGGGTCCAGGAGTTTCAACGATTGATTTTGGATTAATGATTACCGGGGCTTATAAAATCCCTCATGCATCATGTGAAACGTTCGGCGTTTATACGAATACAACACCAACTGATGCCTATCGTGGGGCAGGTAAGCCGGAATCGACGTATCAAATTGAGCGTGCAATTGAGTTATTCGCAAAAGAGATCGGGATGGATCCTTTAGAGCTTAGAAGGAAGAATTTTGTCCAAAAAGAAGAGTTTCCTTTTACAAATGCACAAGGTTTAGTATATGACAGCGGGGATTATGAAAAGCCGCTGGTAAAGGCTCTTGAGATTCTTGATTATAATAAGTTCCGGGATGAACAGAAGGAATTACGCAAGCAAGGAAAACTTGTTGGCATTGGGTTCTCCACCTATGTGGAATTATGCGGATTTGGCCCATCTAAGGTCGCAGGCGCTATTGGATTCCAAGGGGGAGTTTGGGAAAATTCAACCGTTCGAGTCCATCCATCTGGAAAGGTGACGGTCTACTCAGGAACCTCTCCACACGGACAAGGCCATGCAACAACCTTTGGGCAAGTAGTATCAGAAAAGCTTGGCATTCCGATGGATGACATTGAACTCGTGTTTAGCGACACAAAGTCAATCTCGATGGGGTGGGGAACATATGGATCCCGTTCAGTAGCAGTAGGGGGCGCTGCAGTTTCCTTTGCGACAGACCGTGTCATTGAAAAGGCAAAGAAAATTGCTGCCCATGAGCTTGAAGCTTCTGTAGAAGACATTACATTTGAAAATGGAATCTTCTCAGTGAATGGCCAACCAGGCTTTGTACGCACATTCCAGGAAATAGCCAAATCAGCCAATATGGCATGGAATTTGCCGGAAGGATTAGAACCATCCTTAGAAGCTCAGGCCTTTTTCGACCCGGAAAACTTTGTGTATCCGTTTGGCACACATATTGCGGTTGTTGAAATTGATAAGGCTACTGGACAAATTGAAATCAAACGATATATAGCAGTTGATGATGTTGGTCGCGTAATCAACCCATTAACAGCAGAAGGCCAAGTGCACGGCGGTATCGCTCAGGGGATTGGCCAGGCACTTTGGGAGGGAGCAGTTTATAACGAAGATGGTCAGCTATTAACCGGTACATTCATGGATTATGTACTGCCAAAAGCTCGCTTTTTCCCTAAGATCGAAACGGCTTTTACAGAAACCTTATCCCCAGTTAACCCACTTGGTGCAAAAGGAATCGGAGAAACAGGAACGACCGCATCAACCCCAGCGATCATGAACGCAGTTATGGATGCGCTAGAGCAATACGGGATAAAAGATATTGAAATGCCGCTTACACCTGAAAAGGTGTGGAGAGCCATTTCAGAAAGTGAGGGCAAGTAAGTTGATACCTTCTAAATTTGATTATGTGCGCGTAAATTCTATTGATGAGGCCATTCAACAGTTACAGCAATGTAACGGTGAAGGAAAGCTGATTGCTGGAGGACATAGCTTAGTTCCACTTTTGAAATTCAGATTATCGGAGCCAGGCGCTCTGATTGATATTAGCCGCATTGCCGAGCTAAAAGGGGTTCAAAAGGATGGAGATCGCATCGTTATTGGTGCACTCACGACCCATTTCCAAGTTGCGAATGATCCAATTGTAAAAGAACATATTCCTGTATTATCTGAAACTGTTCGTCAAATTGGCGATATGCAGGTGCGCAACCGAGGAACGATTGGCGGAAATATCGCCCATGCAGATCCAGCTGCAGATTTACCGGCCGCCGCTTACGTCCTTGATGCGGAAATTGCTTTTCATGGAGAAGATGGCCCTGAAAAGATGAATATTGATAGCTTTATAGTAGGACCGCTGATAACGATGCTCCCTGAAAATAGTGTGTTAACGAGCGTTTCATTCGCCATTCCGCCTAAGCATACGAAATCAACCTATCTTAAATTTTTCCACCCGGCATCTGGTTATCCTGTCATCGGAGTCGCCGTTGTTGCTGGGGTTGGGGAAAATGATGTTATTGATTACATTAAAATCGCCATTACAGGTGTCGGGGATGTTCCATACCGTGCGACCTCTGTAGAAGATAAGCTTCTAGGCCAAACCTTGTCTGAATCTGTGATTAAAGAAGCTGCACAATTGGCAGCCGATGAAGGGGAAATGGCAAGCGATCTTTACACTTCTGAGGAATATAGAAGAAACCTGTGCAAGGTATATACGGAAAGGGCATTGCATTCTGTCTTTTATTAAAAGGATATTTTTATAGAAAAAATGTTGTTTTGAAGCAAATAAAAATTGATAGAAATTCGCAGTGGGCTAATGGTGCCCGCAATGAAGAAAATCGCCGTTGAACGGGAACCATTGTTTTAAAAAATAGTTTAATAGAATAGGGGGCGGATCTTAATTGAGAAACGCTCCTTTTTAAATTGGGATAATTTGATATTTTTAGGAGGTAAAAGTATGACTGACAATGAATTAATAATTGAAGCCATTAATAACACACGAAAATTAGGCCGGAAATCGGCATTAGCCACTGTTGTAAGTGTTGCGGGTTCAGCTTATAAAAGAGAAGGGGCGAAAATGCTGGTTGATGAGGAAGATAATATGATTGGGATGATTTCAGGAGGATGTTTGGAGTCGGATGTTGCTGAAGTGGCAAAATCTGTAATAGCGTCAGGTGCCCCTATTTTAAAGACATACGATTTAGACGAGGATTTACTCTGGGGACTCGGACTTGGCTGCCCGGGCACAGTGAAAATTTATATCGAACCTGTCGAGCCTTATTAAATAATTGATGGAGGGGTAAAATGTTAAACCTATCACCATTTGAAGCATGGTTAACGAGTTTCGAGGAAGAGCAGGAGTGTGTTCTGGCGACAATCCTGCCAATCAATCCATCACAACAAACGAATGAGCCTTGCCGCTTATTTATTTCTGGAAGCCACAAAACGATTGGCGATCTTGGCGATGAGGACATTAACCTAAGGGTAATCGAGTTGGCAAGAAGAAAATTAAATGAATCAAATCCAAAATCAGAGACACGGGTATTTACCCTACCGGACGGCAATGAGGTTCATGTTTTTATAGATGTATATATTCCCCCAGTTGAATTGATGATTTTTGGTGCTGGGCACGATGCCATTCCTGTGGCAAAATATTCGGTTTCATTAGGATTCAAAACAACTGTTGTAGACCAGCGGGAATTTTACAATAATGAGGAACGTTTTCCAGGGACAAACAGGCTGATCGTCAAAACGAGTGAATTTCAGGAGAAAATTAAGATTGGCCGAAGAACATTTATCGTAGTGATGAATCACCATATTGAGAGGGACCAGGAAACATTAAAGTTTGTATTGCGCTCCCCATCGCCATATATTGGTGTTCTTGGCCCACGCTCCCGCCGCATTCGGATGATAGAGGGACTGGAAGAATCCGGTGTCTTTTTCGATGAAAATGAACTTAATAGAATGTACAGTCCAATTGGTTTAGATATTGGAGCTGTATCACCAGAAGAAATAGCCCTTAGTATTCTAGCGGAGGTAGTTGCGAAAAAAAATGGCCATTCGGGCGGGTTTTTACAAGGATCTGAATATATTCATCGAGCATCAAATACGAAGGAGCCCGTATGAACGGACATACAATAAGCCCATCCATTTGTGCTGTAATTCTTGCCGCAGGTATGTCATCCCGAATGGGGCAGCCTAAACAGTTACTTGAATTAAATGGACTTCCGCTTCTAGAGCATGTCATTCGAGTAGCACTCTCAGCTGATTTTTCCGAAATCATAACGGTTATTGGCTGTGAAGCTGCTAAAATACAAAAATCTATTTTGATAGAGGATCCGCGTTTTCGATGGGTATTAAATGAAGATTATTTATCTGGGCAAGGGTCTTCTTTAAAAACAGGCATTATAAACGCAGGAGACTGCCATTCCGGGGTGATGGTATTCCTCGGCGATCTTCCTTTTATTGCAGAAAGCACTGTTCAATCCATTTATCAATTCGGAAAAGATTTGCTTAACAAACAACACGAAAGTTTCGTTATTCAGCCTGAATATCATGGAATTACAGGTCATCCCGTATTTTTCGGTCATCCAAATAGAAATATATTTATGGAGCTCCAAGGGGATCGTGGCGCAAAAGCGATAATGAATAAAATCCCCCATCGCCAATCCATCTCTATGGATGATCGCGGCATTTTATTTGATATTGATACTCCTGAATCATATGATAAAGCGATAAATCAGAATAAGTGAAAATATCTTTATATTCAGGCTATTAATTTCCTATCTGTTTCTAGAAAAAGTATAATAGGTGTAAATGAGGTTCGTTCTAACAGGAGGGGTCGGATAGGTTGATTATTTGGAAGGATATTCTGAAGCCGATTTCAATCTTTGTTGATGTTCGCAGTTCGATTGAGGATGTTATTCACCATTTTTCCAATCAAAATTTGGATATTGTTTTGGTAACAGATCAAGGGTCTCTAGTAGGTTATTGTACGAAGGAGCTTTTATTGAATCAAATTGCCCAAGCCTCGGACCTAACACAGCCCATTACATATAGAAATGATATTTTAAAAGTTCCGCAGTTTTCTCCGGTTGAATTTTATCATAATGTTTCTTTAATAATTGGGGTTAATGAGAAGGAAGAATTTGTTGGTTATACGACTATTGAACAGGCAAGGCACCACATTAGTGAGTTGCGATTAAAAGATATCAATCTGCTATTACATGGAGCGGGCGTAGGGATTGTCAGAACAAATGTTCATTACCAAATTGAATTTATTAATGAAACAGCTGAAAATATTTTAGGGATTCCAAGTTCATTTCTAATGCTTCGAAATTATAAAACCCTTCTAACGAATGATAAAGATCTTGATAAAGTAATGGACGGGGAAACACTTGTAAGTGTAAACTCATCGATTAATTTCAAACAAATAAGCGGAAATTTTTATCCTTTACAGATTGATGGGAAAATAACAGGACTTGTCCATGTTTTTTTCTCTAGAGAAGTTTTTGAGGAAGCTGTACAGGAGCTAGACTTCGTTCGAAATTTAAATTCGGATTTACAGGCTGTTTATGCATCGTCCCAAGAACAAATACTCGTAATTGACGGAAGTGGAAAAATCATCCGTGTCGCTGGCATGTTTCTAGGAGACTTTTGGAAGGTGGAAAAGCCTGAGAATATCATCGGGAAAAATATCGATGAATTCTCGAAAAGGAATATTTTTCAGCCAAATGTGTTTGATTTGTGCAAGAAGCAAAAGAAAAAGGTGACAGCCATTCAAGATTTTACTGGGAGCAGTAGAGTTTGGTCTGTTGCGACTCCCGTTTATCACGAAGGAAAATTAGAAAAAGTCGTTGTGCTTTCAAGGGATATAACTCAGCAAAGCACTTCACTCAAAGATCAATCAGAGGACGATTCAGATCAAACCTTACATAATCGACACGAATTAAATAATAACGAAAAACGGCTTGTGTACCGTTCGAAAAAAATTGAACAGTTAGTAACAGAAATAAAAAGAGTAGCCCAATTTAATTCAACTATTTTACTAGAAGGTGATTCTGGAGTCGGGAAAGAAGTATTTGCCCAGCAAATCCATACTGCGAGTCCTAGAAGCAAGCAGCCGTTTGTTCGAATTAACTGTGGGGCGATACCTGAAAACTTGATCGAAAGTGAACTATTCGGCTATGAAAAAGGTTCCTTTACGGGTGCAGACAAAAATGGAAAAGCGGGCTTATTTGAAATCGCTAATAATGGCACTCTTTTTCTTGATGAAATTGGTGAGTTGCCTTTAAATATGCAAGTAAAGCTATTGCGTGTGTTACAGGAGCGGGAAGTGACAAGAATAGGCGGGGTAAGGCCGATTTCTATTAATGTTCGGATTATTACAGCGACAAATAAGGACTTACGGGAAATGGTCAATCAAGGAGAGTTTAGGGAAGATTTATACTACCGATTATATGTCATTCCATTTCGTATTCCGGCTTTACGTGAGAGAAAAGAAGATATTCTGCCTTTGTCGATTTATTTTTTGGAGAAATTTAAACAAATGTATGATATTAAAAAAAGCTTCACCCCAGAAGCCATTGAAGTATTGGAGACGTATGCATGGCCCGGAAATGTAAGGGAGCTCCAAAATATTGTCGAGCGATTAATACTACTGACAGAGGGTGAATGGATTCAGCGGGAACACGCATTAAAATATCTGTACGGTGAAGTGGAAAAGAAGAAAAAGCAGTTATTTGTTTTAGAGCTGATGCCGTTGAAAGAAGCTGTTGAAGAATTAGAAACCCAATTAATTGAGCGGGGAATGCAAAAATATCGAACAGCCGACAAATTATCCAAGGTGCTAGGAGTGAGTCCAGCAACAATCAGCAGACGAATAAAAAAGCTGAAGTAATGAGAGGAGTGACTCCAAATGTTTAACTTGCCTGAAACTCATTTTAATTTCGGCGGGGATGAGTATATTTATGCTGAAATATCCCGTGATATGAGGATTGAGAGTAACTTTAAAGCATTGGCCGTAACGGACGAGCTGAGAAAAAGAAAAATCCCGGGGATTATGGAGATTGTTCCATCCAATTCATCTTATTTAGTCCGCTACAATCCGGATATCATCCCATCAAGAGATTTACTAGATTTATTAAAAGACATTGATTTAACGAAAAGCGATCCAACAAAGCTGCATTTTTCAGTTCGAATAGTGGAAATTCCGGCATGGTATGATGACCCCGTGTCAAAGGAATTTTCTTTCCGTTTTCGGAATAGACACCCTTCACCCGATTTATCTGATTTCGAATTTGTCATGAAAGTAAATGGATTTACAGATAAGGAAGCATTTATTAAAGCACATTCGGAAACTCCCTATTTAATTACGATGGTCGGTTTTTTGCCAGGAACGGCCTGGCATTTCCCCCTTGGATTACAGCCAGACGAAATCATTCAAGCACCTAAATACAATAGCCCCCGAACGGAAACACCGGAAAGAGGCATGGGTCTTGGCGGAGCATTCAATGTCATTTATCCTGTAAGCGGACCAGGTACCTATCAGCTGATAGGAAGGTCTGCCGTTTCTGTAGTCGATCAGCCTAATCACTCAGAAGATTTAAAGGAGACCTCCTTTTTGGCAAGGCCGGGCGATATTTGGAAATACCGTCCAATAAATGAATCTGAATATCATAAGATTACGAGTGAAGAGAAGGCAGGTAAGTATCGCCTTAAAATGAAAGAAATTGACCTATCTCCACTTGAATATGCCGAAAAAGGCAAACAATATATCCAAGAGCTAATGGAGGATTTTTAAATGATAGAGGTAAAGGATGCTGGGCTGTGGACAACTGTACAGGACATGGGACGAGTGGGAAAGTATCATTTGGGTATACCTCCATCAGGAGCGGCTGATAAATACTCGTTTATGATTGGAAATCTTCTAGTCGGTAACCCCGAAGATTGTGCAGCGCTTGAAATGACGTTAATCGGCGGAGAGTTTGAGTTCCATAAAAAATGCATTATCGCCTTAACAGGTGCCCCAATGGAAGCTTATTTAAATAACAAGCCAATCTCTTTCTGGGAATCCCACCAAGTAAAAGAAGGGGATGTTTTGATAATAAGGGCTTGCCCTAAAGGGGTAAAAAGCTATTTATTCATCACGGGCGGTATTAATGTTCCTAATGTTATGGGCAGTAAATCTACCTATGAATTAAGTCGAATTGGCGGTTTTCAAGGAAGAAAATTAGCAGCGGGAGACAGAATCCAAATAAATGAGCCATTACATGAAGCATTCAAGCAAATCGGCAAAACGATACCAAGTGAGTTTATTCCATCCTTTAGTGATTTTCAAGAATTACGGGTAATGATGGGCATTACGGGTTATTTAATGAATGACCTTGCACTAAAAACCTTTCTAAATTCAGAATGGACAGTATCACATGAATCAAATCGGGTTGCTTACCGTTATAAAGGCCCAAAGGTGTCATTTACCGAGCAGAACCCGCCATTCGGTGCGGGAAATAGCTTTTCCAATGTGGTTGATATTGCCTATCCGATTGGTTCTGTATTATTTACAAATGAGGAAGAACTGATTGTTTTGCAAAATGACGCAACAACGGGTGGGGGGTTTATCACGATTGGCACAGTTATTAGCCAAGACCTGGATTTAATCGCTCAATCAAGACCATTATCCAAGTGCCGCTTTATCACTGTAACCATTGATCAGGCCATTCAAGCACGTGCCGAAAGAAGAAAGAAGCTGGAAGCGCTGGTTCAGATGATAAAAAGATAGGACAAGCAAGGTAATCTTCTATTTTTGCTTTTCCTATCTCCCCTGTTTGTACTCTGCTTTTGTATTCCAATGAATTAACTTAAATTCCAATAAGACTCAATTAACCGACCACTTTTTGTAATGAAAAGAACCAGTATATATTTGCCTATTTAACAGTAGTAAAAGCTCTCAAAATTAAATTTAGCATAGCATGTAAAAGACTATAAAAAAAGCAGGTGAAAAATATGACATATGATTACCAACGTATTTTAGGACTTCCAGGTATGGGCATGGGCG
>NZ_JBALOZ010000140.1:290-5258 GCF_036965125.1 Bacillus sp. JJ1503 | reverse complement strand
TCAAGTAATGTGAGAGCATCCAACAATTCGCTGCTCATGAGACTTCTTCCCCCTTTAATAGAAAAGCGCAAGCGCTAATTGACTTTATGAAAAAACAACTGCTAAGCGTGCATTCGCTACTTTTTCATACGGAATATCAATACTTTTCTTTCTTGTTTTAATTTTGATTTCGACTGTTACTGTGTGACCATCAAAATGAGTCAAAATACCTTCGAACGTTTTATCACCATCAATAGGCTCATAGGTTTTAATAAAAACATTTTTGCCAACTGCTTTTTCAAAGTCTTTTTCATTTTTAAGAGGGCGCTCAGCTCCAGGCGATGAAACCTCTAAGAAATAGTTATAAGGAATTGGATCTATCTCATCAAGCTTTTCACTTAATTTTTCACTGACTAACCCGCATTCCTCAATATCGACACCATTTTCCTTATCAATAAATACGCGGAGGAACCAATCTCTTCCTTCCTTAACGTATTCAATGTCAACTAATTCTAAATTAAGCTCATCCAAAATAGGTGTGACTAATTGTCCGACTGTATCAGTCACCTTGCTCATAATATCCCTCCTTTACGCGGTTCATGGCTTCAAGTGAAATTCAATTCAATTCAAATGGATAAATGTGTTAACTAAAAATAACGTATACAACACGAAAGAGTGGGTTGCCCCACTCTTCTTTAACGAGAGTTATTAATAGTATTTCCATAAAAACTATACCATAACCAATTTTTTAATGCAAATGGAATAGCTATCATGTCAAGGGATTGACCCCTTTTTATGATAAAATTTTTATAGGATGTGCATTAAAACAGGGAAAGCTGATTTTGTTCTGGGAGTGATTCCAGACAGCCATGGTTGTCCAAATACTCAATGATTGTTTTGGATAATTTTCCCCGCTGCTGAAGGTCTTCTTTAGACAAAAACTCCCCCACTTCCCTAGCTTTTACAATATTAAGAGCTGCATTTGTCCCCAATCCAGGTATCGAATTAAATGGAGGTATTAATGTGTTTCCATCAATAATAAATTCGTTAGCACTTGAGCGGTACAAATCAACCTTTTGGAAGCTAAAGCCACGTTCAGACATTTCAAGAGCCAGCTCCATCACCGTTAATAGGTTCTTTTCCTTTGTGGAGGCATCAAGGCCTTTAGCATTTATTTCTTCAATCAAAGCACGGATGGATTGCGATCCTTTAACCATGGCATCCACATCAAAATCTTCAGCACGAACCGTAAAGTATGCTGCATAATACAAAAGAGGATGATGAACTTTAAAATAAGCAATCCTTACGGCCATTAAAACATATGCAGAAGCATGGGCTTTAGGGAACATATATTTTATCTTTTTACAAGAGTCAATATACCATTCAGGTACTTGATTCTTCCTCATTTCCTCTTCCATTTCATCTGTTAACCCTTTACCTTTACGAACGGACTCCATGATTTTAAAGGCAAATGCTGGTTCTAATCCTTGATAAATTAAATACACCATAATATCATCACGACAGCCAATTACTTCACTTAGTGTACAAGTTTTATTATGAATGAGTTCCTGAGCGTTCCCTAGCCAAACATCGGTACCATGTGAAAGTCCAGATATCTGTACGAGCTCGGAAAAGGTTGTCGGTTTTGTATCTTCAAGCATTTGACGAACAAATCTTGTTCCAAACTCCGGAATGCCAAGTGTACCTGTTTTACACATAATTTGTTCTTCTGTTACACCAAGCGATTCTGTACCGCTAAAGATTTTCATTACTTCTGGGTCATCGGTAGGAATGGTTTTAGGGTCAATCCCGCTTAAATCTTGAAGCATACGAATAACTGTAGGATCATCGTGCCCAAGAATATCAAGTTTAAGCAAATTATCATGGATCGAATGGAAATCGAAATGAGTTGTCTTCCATTCAGAATTTTTATCATCAGCCGGAAATTGGATCGGTGAAAAATCATAAATATCCATATAATCAGGAACAACGATAATTCCTCCTGGATGCTGACCTGTTGTTCTTTTTACACCGGTGCATCCAGAGGCAAGGCGTTCAACCTCTGCACCTCTTAATTGGAGGTTATGATCCTGCTGATAGGCTTTTACATATCCGAATGCTGTCTTGTCGGCAACTGTTCCAATCGTACCCGCCCGGTATACAAAGTCTTCCCCGAACAGTACCTTCGTGTAGTTATGGGCACGTGGCTGATACTCACCTGAGAAGTTTAAGTCAATATCCGGAACCTTGTCTCCTTTGAAACCAAGGAAGGTTTCAAATGGGATATCTTGTCCATCCTTTATATAGGAAGCACCGCAGTTTGGACAATCCTTATCTGGCAGGTCATAGCCTGAACCTACTGAACCATCATTAAAGAATTCAGATTGCTTGCACTCTGGACAGACATAATGTGGAGGAAGCGGATTAACTTCTGTTATCTCTGTCATCGTTGCAACAAAGGATGAACCAACAGATCCACGTGAACCAACTAAATAACCATCATCTAATGATTTTTTTACTAATTTATGAGAGATCAAATAAATAACAGCGAATCCATGACCAATTATACTTTTTAATTCTTTTTCAAGACGAGCTTCTACTATTTCAGGCAAATTATCTCCATAGATTCTTCTTGCCATTGAATAGCTCATATTCCGCATTTCATCATCTGCGCCTTCAATTTTAGGCGTATACAGATCATCCTTAATTGGTTTAATAACATCTATCATATCGGCAATTTTATTTGTATTATCTACGACAATTTCCTTTGCCTTATCACGGCCTAGGAAAGAAAAGGCATCAAGCATTTCATTCGTTGTTCTAAAATGTACATCTGGAAGCTTATGACGATTTAATGGATTTGCTCCCCCTTGAGAGCTGATTAGGATTTTCCGATAAATTTTGTCATTAGGGTTTAAATAATGGACATTTCCTGTTCCGACAACAGGAAGACCTAGCTTATCACCTAATTGAACAACATTCCCAATGATCTCTTCTAGAGCCTTTTCATTCCTTACTAGCTCTAATTCAATTAAATGTGCATAAACGGCTTTCGGATGAACTTCAATATAATCGTAGAATGCCGCAATATCTTCAACCTCTTCAGGTGATTTCTGCATCATTCCTTCAAAAACCTCACCTTTATCACATCCAGAGCCAACAAGAAGCCCTTCCCGATATTTCTGCAGTACTGATCTTGGAATGCGCGGAACACGATAGAAATAGTTCATATGAGAGATAGAGACGAGCTTAAATAGATTCTTTAAACCGGCTTCAGTTTGTGCAAGCAGTGTACAATGATAAGGTCTCGCACGCTGGTAAGCATTCCCCTCACCCATATGATCATTGAACTGATCATGAAATTCAATTTCTTTTTCTGCAGCATCCTTTAACATCTTTAATAATAGATAACCAGTTGCTTCAGCATCATATATCGCTCTATGATGCTGTGTTAACTCAACATCAAATTTCTTTGCCAGCGTATTTAAGCGATGATTTTTCATTTCTGGATATAAGAAACGGGCCAATTCTAGTGTGTCAATAACTGGGTTTGCTGCTTTGCCTAAACCAATTTTCTTATAACCTACATTTAAGAATCCCATGTCAAAAGATGCATTATGAGCTACTAAAATCGCATCGCCCGTCCACTCGTAAAATCTTTGAAGCACTTCATCAACTTCAGGTGCATTTTCAACAAGGTCATCCGTGATTCCAGTTAAATTAATGGTCGTAGCAGAAAGTGGGTGATGCGGATTCGCAAAGGACTCAAAGCGATCGATAATTTCCCCGTTATGAATCTTAACTGCTGCAAGCTCAATAATCGTATCATAAACAGCAGATAAACCAGTCGTTTCAACGTCAAATACTACATACGTATCTTCAGTTAGCCTTCTTTTTGCACTGTTATAAGCAATAGGAACCCCATCGTCCACTAAGTTAACTTCTACACCATATAATATTTTTATATCATTTTTCTTACCTGCACCAAAAGCCTCGGGGAAAGACTGTACGACTGCATGATCCGTTACAGCTATTGCCTTATGGCCCCATTTCTTCGCCTGGCTAATAAGGGTGCTGACAGATGTGACAGCATCCATTTGACTCATCGGGGTATGAAGATGCAATTCTACTCGTTTTTCATTTTCGGGTGCTGTATCCTGTCTTTGGATCGGTTTAATTTCGTTAATATCATTTCCAATCATAACAAGATCACGAACAAATGTATCAGTTTGAATACTGCCTCTCACTTTTAGCCACATACCCTTTTGAACATGCTGATACAACGCTGCATCTTCCTTGTCCCGTGAAAACATTTTGACTATTATGGAGCTTGTGTAATCCGTAATTTTAAAGGTTAATAGTGTTCTGCCGCTACGGAGTTCCCTCGTTTCTGCAGAAAACACATACCCCTCTATGGCAACACGGCGTTCTTCATCGACAATATCAATAAGCTTTCTGAAATCGGCATCATCTTTAATCGTTAATCCAATTGTCAGTGGGCCTTGAACTGTGGAAGCATTATTAGCTCCCTCTTCAGCTTCTTTCTTTTGCATTTCTAACATTGCCTGAATGCCGCGTTCTTGGTCCTCTCTCTGTTTAGCCTCTATAAATTTCTTATATTCTTCATTTGCGGCTTCGGAGGAAATTTCAGTTTCGATCGTTAATTTCGGAAAGCCAAGTGTTTCATAAACACCCGATATCATCTCAGAGTATTTCCTTTTAATAGATAATCCTTCCGTATCGTTTCTTACACTTACTATTAACTTGTTCCCATGCACAGAAGGAATCTGTTCATTTAATAACTTAATTAATGGAGGAGCCATGCCTTCCATTTCCTCCATACAATATTTCCAGTACCCCTGCACCAATTGTTCATCAATATGATTATTCTTAACTTCAATGGTAAATGATGTATTTGCAATATGAGAAAATACCTTTGCCAACTTAGTGGAAAAAAGGCTAAAGATATTAAATGGTAAAATTTGCTCA
>NZ_JBALOZ010000140.1:0-256 GCF_036965125.1 Bacillus sp. JJ1503 | reverse complement strand
GCATGCTGAAAATGCTGCACTATTGAATCATCGGTTAATTGCAGCTGCTGGAGCAAGAGTTGGAATCTCTCTTTATTGCCTAGGGCTTCCATTGATCTCTCTCCCATCTATTAATTTTCAATTTCACATATACAGACGATGTCTATTATAACATGAACCTTCTATCATGTGACTGCCTTTTAAACGATCTTTATTTACCTTCAACATTTTAAAAAAAGGGTCAATTCTATTGGGTGAAAAAAGCGGTGGATTATCG
>NZ_JBALOZ010000139.1:0-16266 GCF_036965125.1 Bacillus sp. JJ1503 | reverse complement strand
GTACATTTGCCAGGGAAAGGGTCTGTATATATGGAACAGACGATACGCTTCAAGTTCCCGGTTTTTATCGGGGATACAATTACTGCGACAGCCACTGTTCAGGAATTCATTGAAGAGAAGAAAATTATTAAGTTATTAACGGAATGCCATAATCAAAATGATGAACTTGTGCTAACTGGATCAGCAGTAATGATGGTACCGGCAAAAGGAGAGCTGATATGAAAGCGATTGGAATCGAAGCAACCAGCGTTTATTTTCCAAAGGGGATTGAAACAGCAGAAGCATTAGCCTCCAAGACTGGTATTCCCGAAAAAATAATTATTGAAAAGTTTGGTTTATACCAGAAACATGTAGCAGATGATACGATGCACGCTTCGGACTTAGCAATTGCTGCAGCAAGGCCAATTTTATCAAAAGTAGATCCTTTATCTATTGATGTTGTTATTTATTTTGGAAGTCCGCACAAAGACTATTATGTTTGGTCAAGCGCACCAAAGATACAGTATGAGCTTGGAACGAAAAATGCGTATGCATTTGAAATGATGAATGTAAGCTCCTGCTTCCCGATTGCTTTAAAGGTCGCAAAAGATATGCTAAAGGCTGACGAGTCTATTAAAAATATTTTACTAGTAGGTGGATGTAAAGAATCACAAATTATTGATTACGATAATCCTCGCTCGAGATTTATGTTTAATTTTGCCGATGGAGGCACTGCTGCTTTAGTAAAACGAGAAGCAACAATGAGTGAAATTTTAGAAAGCGTCATCATTACAGATGGGTCATTCCATGAAGATGTACGTATTCCAGCAGGGGGATCTAAGCACTTTGCAAGCATAGAGTCAGTTCAAAACAGGCAGCATTATATTGATGTTGTTGATCCGGCTAGCATGAAAGAGAGACTAGACCCCGTGTCCATTCCAAATTTTGAGAAAGTTATACATCAAGCATTGCATAAAAGCGGATTAGCACCTCAGGACATTAACGTTCTCCTGCCACTTCATTCGAAACGCTCCATGTTTAGAGAACTACTTCAACGATTAAACTTACCAGAAGAAAAAGCCGTGTACTTAGATCATCATGGTCATATGTCTGCACTTGATCCATGTATTGGACTGCATTTTGCAAGTCAGCAAGGAAAATTAAAAACTGGCGATATTGCTGTAGCGGTCAGTGCTGGCACAGGATATACATGGGCAGCTACAGTCATTAAATGGAAAGGGGCAAATGGATAATATTAGGTTGTGTTAGTCAATCATATTTTTACAATAAATTAGCCTTTACAGGGGGATGAGGGTTTTGTTCAAGAAAAAATCTTTTGGAAAAGTATTGTTTCTACTAATGTTAACGGTGCTTATGGTTTCTACATCAGCTTGTAATTCAGAATCGGCCAGTAATAAAGAGAATAATCCAGGAAGCTCAAACACTTCAAATGAAGTAAAAAAGGATCCAATTAAAATTGGGGTTCTCGCTTCATTAAGTGGAGCTCTTGAATCATATGGAAAGCAAACGGTTAATGGCTTTAAGCTCGGTCTTGATTATGCAACAGATGGAACAATGGAAGTAGCAGGTCACAAAATCGAGTATGTCATTGAGGATACAGAAACAAAACCTGAGGTTGCGATTCAAAAAGCAACGAAAATGATTGAAGAAGATAAGGTCGATTTCTTAATTGGATCTTCAAGTTCCGCCGATACATTAGCAGTTTTACCACTTGCTGAAGAATATGAAAAAATTATGGTCGTTGAACCAGCAGCAGCGGATAGCATCACGGGAGCTGATTGGAATAAATACATTTTCAGAACAGCACGCAACTCATCACAGGATGCGGTTGCTGGTGCTGCAGCTATTGCAGGCAAGGGCGTAAAAATTGCAACGCTCGCTCCTGATTATGCCTTTGGCCGAGATGGGATAGCTGCATTTAAAGAAGCTGCGGAGAAACTAGGGGCTGAAATTATCCATGAGGAATATGCCGATCCGGCTGCAACTGATTTTACCTCCAATATTCAAAAAATAATCGAAGCAAAGCCGGAATACTTATATGTTGTTTGGGCTGGAGCAAACACTCCGTGGAACCAAATTGCCGATATGAAGGTTCAAGAAAAGGGAATAAAAATTTCAACAGGTACCGCTGATATTGCAACTCTTGCGACAATGGAAGCATTGATTGGAATGGAAGGGTTTACAGTCTATTTTCACGCTCTGCCAAAAAATGATATCAATGATTGGTTAGTAGCTCAGCATAAAAGTGCGCATAACGGGGAAGTGCCAGATTTATTCACGCCAGGTGGCATGAGTGCAGCCATTGCTATTGTTGAAGCGATAAAAAAGACAGAAGGCAGCACAGATGTTGATAAGTTAATCAGCACAATGGAAGGAATGAGCTTCGATACGCCAAAAGGGAAAATGACATTCCGGAAAGAAGATCATCAGGCACTACAAACATTATATGCGATTCGTTTAGAAAAAGTGGATGGAGTTGATTATCCTATTCCGGTGCTATTGCGGGAATTAACACCAGAAGAAACAGCACCGCCTGTTCGGAACTAAATGATTAATTAATAGTAAGCTTCGGTAGCTATCGTACCGAAGTTTACTATTCTAGTAAAATCGCAAGTGCTAGGACAAAAAACTCGACAGGTGACTGGTACTTGTTGAAAAAAGAGGTGAAATAAATGGTGACTCCTATTATCGAAACTAGGGACCTAACGATTGCTTTTGGCGGACATGTTGCAGTCGATTCAGTAAATTTTTCTGTCCCATCAAACCATTTTAAGTCCATTATCGGGCCAAATGGCGCAGGTAAAACAACCTTTTTTAACTTGTTAAGCGGTCAGCTTTCTCCTATAAAAGGGCAAGTATTTTTAAAAGGAGAAGATATCACAAAACTGTCTCCAACAGAAAGAACAAGAAAGGGGATTGGACGCTCTTTCCAAATAACGAATGTATTCAGCAATTTAACGGTTTTAGAGAATGTAAGATTAGCCGTCCAATCTGCAGCAGGAGTCCGCTATCAAATGTTGAAGCATTTCCGAAAATATCGTCCATTCGAAGAGAAAGCACTAGAAATATTAACGCTTGTTCTCCTTGATAATAAAGCAGATGCTGTAGCAAAAAACCTTGCTCATGGAGAAAAAAGAAAATTAGAAATTGCTATGCTTTTAGCACTTGAAACGGAGGTTCTTCTTTTAGATGAACCAACTGCCGGAATGTCACTTGAAGAAGTACCGGCTATTTTAGATGTTATAAAAAAAATCAAAGAAGCGGGTAATCGGACAATCATTTTAATCGAACATAAAATGGATATGATTCTCGATCTTTCGGACAGTTTAATGGTTTTATTCAATGGAAGATTTCTAGCAGATGGTACACCAAGAGAAATAATGAATAATGAAACAGTTCAAACTGCTTATTTAGGAGGCTTGTATGATGACCACGCATCTTAAATTAGAGGGCATCGAAACATACATTGATCAATTTCATATTTTACAAGGTGTTTCATTGGAGGTTAAAAAAGGTGAAGTAACTGTATTATTAGGCAGAAATGGAGCCGGAAAGACAACGACACTTCGATCTATCATGGGTTTAAACCCGCCGGCAAAAGGCAGGATTGAATACAATGGTGAGAATATTACAGGACTTGCAACCTATTTAATTGCCGCTAAAGGAATTGGCTATGTTCCCGAGGATCAAGGAATATTTGGTGAATTGACAGTGGAAGAAAACATGAAGGTTGCTATGAAAAAAGAAAATGAGCAAACGATGGAACGGCTTGATTACATTCTGGACCTATTTCCTGATTTAAAGAAGTTTTGGAAGCGAAAAGGGGGTCATTTAAGCGGAGGTCAAAAACAGATGTTATCTATAGCAAGGGCATATGTGAATGATAATGACCTGCTGCTAATTGATGAACCAAGTAAAGGCTTAGCGCCAATTGTAGTTGAAAAGGTGATGGAGTCGATTCAAGAAATGAAAACAAAAACAACGATTGTTTTAGTAGAGCAAAACTACATGATGGCCAGTACGATTGGCGACCATTTCTATATTATTGACGATGGCCGAACGATTCTTCATGGAGAAATGAGAGAGTTGAAAGAAGATGAAAAAGCTCGAAAACAATATTTAGGTATAGCGTAAGGCAAGTCATTGCGACACTGATTGAAAAATGGGAATTTCAATAGGAGGGCTAGTACGTGATACGTATCGAAGAGAGGAGGAACTTGATTGGATGTATTAATTAATTTATCTATTAATGGACTTGCAACAGGAATGTTAGTTTTCCTTTTGGCGGCAGGGTTAACGCTGATTTTCGGGCTTATGGATGTATTGAATTTTGCCCACGGCGGATTGTTTGCTTGGGGAGCATATGCAGGTATTTGGACATATACATCGACTGGAAGCTATTTAATTGGAATGATATCTGCCTTACTGACAGGACTTATTTTGGGTTTATTTATGGAGAGAATCATAATAAAACCCGTCTATGGAAACCATATTCAACAAATATTAATCACACTGGGGGTCATGATTGTACTCTCAGAAATGTTAAAAGTGGTATGGGGGCCAAACCAGCTTAGTGCAAAAACACCTTCTTACTTAGCAGGAAGCTGGGAGTTTGGCGGAGTCATTATGATTAAATATCGCTTATTTATCATTGCTATTGGATTCCTTGTGTTTTTTATCGTTTATTATATTCTGAAAAATACGAAGATCGGTTTAATTGTACGTGCCGGTGTGATTAATAAAGAAATGGTGCAAGCACTTGGAGTAAACATAAAGAAAATCTTTATGTTAGTGTTCATGGTTGGTTCAGCGATGGCTGCACTAGGCGGAGTATTGCTTGGGCCGTATTCTGGCGTTATTTATGCGGAAATGGGAATGGAGTTTGCAATTTTGGCCTTTATTGTTGTTGTCATCGGCGGAATGGGAAGTATTACAGGGTCATTATTCGCTGCTATATTAGTGGGATTGTCAGGGGCATTCATGGCTTATTACGTTCCGGACTTATCACTTGCCGTAAATATGCTGCTTATGGCTGTTGTATTAATTTTTAGACCACAAGGATTATTCAAAGTAAAGGGGTGAGAAAATGAAGCTTCCTATGAATTCCTCGAAGGCGAATATTATTTATAGTGCAGTTGCATTTCTATTAATTTGTTTTCCATTTTTGAATGATACAAAAAGTATGCTGATTTTGTTTACGCAAGTCTTTATTTTTGCCGTATTTGCTATGAGCTATGATATTTTACTAGGTTTTACAGGCATCGTTTCATTTGGCCATGCGATGTTTTTCGGAATTGGTGCGTATACGACAGGAATATTTTTAAAAAGATTTGACCAAACCATCTTAGTCCTAATCCTTTCAATCTTAGTGGCTGCCATTATAGCAGGCGCAGTTAGCTATATCGTTGGACTTCTTTCTTTACGATTGAAAAGTCATTTTTATGCCATGTTAACACTTGCCTTTTCAGGATTGTTTTTAGTGGCTGCTGAAAAATGGCGTTCCTTAACGCATGGGAATGATGGCTTTACCTTTCAGATTCCAGATGTACTTAAAGATCGAGTAATACTTTATTTTGTCACACTGTTTCTTATGATCTTTATTTTTCTTGCGTTAAGACGATTTACAGAATCTCCTCTTGGCCGCGTCCTGCAAGCCATTCGAGAAAATGAACAGAGGGTAGAGTCTTTAGGATATACTGTGATTCATTATAAAATTATTGCTAGTGTTGTTGCAGGGGTAATCGCAAGCTTTGCTGGCTCCATGTATGTGCTGACACTTCGCTTTGTCAATACGTCTGTATTTGCTATTGATGTGACATTGGATGCGCTGCTAATGACAATTATTGGCGGGGTTGGGACTTTAGCGGGTGCGATTATCGGTGCTGGATTAATAGAATTTGCGCATCATTGGTTAACAGGTCTAGCTAAAGTCCATTGGATTTTTGAAAGGTGGATGATCTTCTTTGGAATCTTATACATTTTAGCAGTTATGTTCTTCCCATTAGGAATTGTAGGCACGATTAAATCTTGGTCATTTAAACGAAAAGGGAAGAATTCTAAGGTAGCTGATCATGAAAAAATAGCTAGCTGAAGGGTGAAAGTATATATAAAAAAAATAAAGGAGGGGGCAAGCTTAAATATGAAATCTTTTTACTAATGATTAGAAATTCATCCACAGAATATTGGGTGCCCGCCCTCCAATAACGGTATTGCTCTCATATATCAGGCTCCCTAATCCAGAAGCAAGAGATCCGTCCCTGTGTTTTTCCATAAGATACGAGCTACTTTAAGGGAATAGTCACAGTAGCGGATCCCTTTAAATAATTTTCGTAGCTATTGAAATAAATTCGAATTGGATTTGTTTTATTGCTTGTGTCAAATGTGTAGGTTGATTCAACCATTCCATTACTATTTGTATTAGTAGAACCATTAGTATCAACAGTTTCGCCGTTTGCATCGACCGCTTGGAAAAACATTTGATAGAAATGATTTTCTTCTTTTGACTTATAGGTAGCACGAATTGTATTATTACTTTCAATCTCAATATTTACATTTACATTGTCGGGAATATAGAAGACTTTCTTCTTTAGAAAATCGACTTCGATATAATCCTTTCCTTTTGGCAATGCCTGCACATCATTGATTTCCAACGTCAAGCTTTTGGGTTCTCTAAAATAGTTGCTTTGAAAGAAGAGAGCTGCATCTCCGTCTCGCATACCTCCAAAGCCTGATACTCCATTTGTAATTGTGCCCCATACTTCGCCTTTCTCATCCAATAAACGCATGCTTTTTATTTGCAAAATTTGCATGGTGTTTGCAGAATCGACTGCGATATCAAGCTTTGCCCGAAGTGGAGAAATCCTCAGTGATTTTACGGTCAATTTTTGATCATCGATTTCTACAGTTTGATCCAATTTGTAATTTTTACTTTTTGCGATTTCCTTTTGCAAAGAAAAAGGGATGTTGAATGTTGTCTCATGTTCGTCTTTAAATGTAATGGATAATTCGAAATTCGGATTTGTGAAATCGATATTTTTACTAGCGGTTACCTCTATAGTATCTTCTATATGATTTGTCGGCTCCTTGCCATACCAACTAAATGTTAATCCAGCTTCCAGCCCTTTTTTATTTTGTTTAATCTCAACACCTTTTGTGTGGAGGTCATGAATCTCGAAGGGAGCTTCAAGCTCATAGTTAATAATCATTCCTGATTCATCTGCAATAATGCCGAGCAATGTAAAAGTTAAATTATTCTTTGTTTCTGTTATATTAAGCTCTTCATAATAATCATTTTTTAATATATCCTCAATTCCTTTGTCATAGGCAATCATCTCAACGAGCGGAGCAAAGCCTGGTATTTTCGCAACTGCTTGTGCAAAAGCAGGAGATACGCGAATCGTTGTAATCAGGATTAAGATAAGAGCGGCTGTAATTGTTAACATTCCTGTCCATTTTTTGCGGCTATGTCTTTCATTTTGTACTCTCTTTAAACCGTTTGTCCTAGCATAGGAGAGTGCTTCTTTCGGAACTGGAATCGAATTAAGTTCATCTTTTAAAGCGGCATATTCTTTTTCATTCATTTAAAATTCCCTCCTCTCGCTAAAATAATGGCGCAGCCTCCGTAGTGCTGTGTGCAATCTGGATTTAACTGTTCCTTCGGGAATATTTTGCGCGCTCGCAATCTCATTGTTTTTCATATCCTGAAAATATTTCAAATAAATTAATTGCTGCTGTTCATGTGGCAATTGCGAAATCGCTTCAAAAATCTCTAGATTAGGAGAATCATAATACTGTCCTTCGACCTCTAACGTTTCCCTCAGCTCAATACGACTTTTTCTCTTATGCATATCGTGGCAAACATTGAGCAATATTCGAACGAGCCATGTTCCGACATAACGCGGCTCTTTAAGCGTATGAATTTTTTTATAGCTTCGGTAAGTCGTTTCTTGGATGGCTTCAATCGCATCGTGCTCATTTTTTAAATAAGCAAACGCTGTCCGATACAATACATCTTCATATGCTTCCAGCACTTGTAAAAGAGCGTGTTCATCCCTTTTCATTGCTTTTTTTATAATATCTATCTCAACCACAGCGTTGCCTCCTTCCCCCTGCTACTTATTAGACTTAGCAGCAGGTGAAAACGTTCATCTTCTTTTTTGTAATTAATAATGGTCATTAGTGGGTTCCTAATTCTAATTGAAGTTAAGAAAAAGGTTTGATAAAAAGGAATTGATTGGAATACTATTAAATACCAATTTTAACATGTAAAGTATTTATAAATACTTGGAGGCGCCTAAAATGTATGCGAAGCGTCCCTAGAACGGAAGGAGTTGAGGTTTGATAAATGTTCACATACTTATTTCTCTTTTGTGTAGTTTTAATTTCAAACTTAATTATTGGTGTTTTATTGGGAATGTCAGGAATATCAGGCTTTTTGCTTCCTTTAATTTATGTAGGTTTTTTAGTAATGCCTGTGCATGATTCCCTTGCGCTGAGCTTTCTATCGTTTGCAGTTTCCGGTATTATTGGTGCATACTCCTACTGGAAATCTAAGAACATGGATCTAAAATTAGCACTATACTTGAGTATTGGCAGCCTGCCTGGTGCATTTATGGGTGTCCAAATCAATGTGCTAATTTCTGACTTTCTAGCAAAACTTCTCCTTTATATTTTTATTCTTATAGCTGGCCTATCCATTTTGCTTAAGAAAAACAATAGAAATGGAGATAGGCAATCGAAAATACTAAATAACCATTTAGTAGTTATTTTGATTGGATTAATAACAGCAGCGGTCTGCTCATTAACCGGAGCGGGCGGCCCTATTTTACTCGTTCCGTTATTAGCAAGTTTGGGGGTAAATATAAGGGTAGCCGTTGGAGTGAGTTTGTTAAACTCAGTTGTTATTGCCATCCCATCTGTATTTGGGTACTTTGCTCATGCAAGTATGGGAAATCTCACCATGTTAATTATAGCAAGTTTGATAGGTACGATTGTTGGGATATTAATAGGGGCACACTTTGCAAATAAGGTACCTATTCATCATTTGAAACTATTTATTGCTATCATAACTATTCTATCTTCTATGTATATGCTTATTTCTTTAGTTTTATCTTTTTGACATTTGTCATTTACATAGCACATTGAAAGCTGACCGAAATAAAAAAAAAAGAGAGGAGAGAAGCGAAAATACATTTTTTTGGACAGAGAATCCTTTATTTCCATAAAACCAGCATCTTTAGGGTTTGAATAGGACAGAGAATCTCTTAATTATAAAAACAAGGGAAAATAGCATTCTTTTTCATGCAATAGCGGAAACAGGGTCCGATAACCTCAAGAAAAACAATCGATTCGAATAAATAACGGAATGAGGATCCTCGAAGATAACACCCTCTACTAATGAAATGCAAATGAGTAAAATAGTTTATCCTGGCATATGGGCTTAGGTGAAGAGGAGGAAACTAATCATCCAAAATTGCTTTTGATATTCCGGATTGATAAACTAATTTTGTCTATCATGATTTATGAAAAGGAGTTTTTTGGATGATAAACAAAGTTGGAAAAGTGACGGTTTATGTACAAGATCAGGAAGCAGCAAAAGACTTTTGGATCAATAAGGTTGGATTTGTTTTAAAATTTGAACAGCCAATGGGGCCAGATGCGTTTTGGATTGAGGTTGGGCCAGGCGAGGATGAATTTACGACTTTAGTGCTTTATTCTAAATCGGCAATGGAACAACATCAGCCATCTAAGGTTGCACATCCATCTATACTTTTCAGTACAACTGATATCGAATCAGCATATGAGAAAATGAAACAAAATGGAGTACAAGTGGAGGAAATGATGAGACTGCCATTTGGAACGATGTTTTCATTTAAGGACCAGGATGGAAATGATTATTTATTAAGGGAAGATAAGTAAAATAATTGAAAGCAGTGCCTGCTGCATCTTGAATTTTACTTTCCGTGTTCAGGCACCTTTGTTTACACTCAACTATTTTGTATATGAAAATATTCTATAACCCACAATTCTTTGATACTTTGCTAATAGATAAAAATGCTGATAGATAACCCTCGAAAGATCAGGTTCAATATTCAAAAATGATTAAAAATACTTTGGGAGGTTCTATATTATGAAAATTGTTACGATCGTTGGAAGTATCCATAAGGGTTCTCTGAATAGACAGCTCGCTGAGACTATGAAGGAACGTTATGTCGATAAAATGGATATGTTTATTACTGATATTCGTAGTCTGCCTCATTATGACCAAGATGAAGAAAACAATCCGCCGCATGCTGTAAAGGAATTTAAAGATACAATCTCAAGTGCAGATGGGGTTATCATCATTACTCCAGAATACAATTGGTCGGTTCCTGGCGTATTAAAAAACGCCTTAGATTGGGCTTCTAGGGTGGACAAGGTTTTCATTGGCAAACCAGTAATGACATTGGGGGCGACTCCTGGAATGCTAGGTACTATTCGTGCCCAAATGCATTTACGTGAAATTCTATCATCGCCTGGTGTTCAAGCTAAGATACTTCCTCCAGGTGGAAACGAGGTATTGATTGGTCTTGCAAATCAGAAATTCGATGAGACAGGTCAGCTTGTAGATGAGGGGACTCTAAAGTTCTTAGATGAAAAGGTTGCCAAATTTATAGATTTCGTAAAGGCAGTATAAGGGAAGGGCATTTTCGTAAAACTGTTTCCGGCATTCAAAAACGTTAATAAAATCAAGAAACTAAGGAGCTCTATTCATATAGGGCTCTTTGACCTATAAGATCATACTTTCCTCTTTTTAAGGAATCATATTCTATACAAATGAAATCAAGCATAGATGTGCGAATAAGATACATATGAGAGGAGGCTCCTGGCAAAGTTAAATGGACAATTATACGAATGACAATACGGCCAGTAAGATAAAAATTTAAGTTTTATTATTGCTGCTAAATTCATACACTCTTCTTAATTAAGTTACTGATAATAAATAATTGGGAGAGTGGAAAATGAAAGTTAATTTCGAAATGGAAAAAGCGAAGATGCTGGCTAACCAAATAATGACATTTATTAAATATGTTCATAAAAGCTATGAGAATAGGAACACTGTTTATTCAAATTCTGACAAATTGTATCAAATAAAACTTCTCTCAGTTGAGTTTAAGTTCCAAATAATTGCAGAGGAACTACTAAGAATTAATCAGTTTTCATGGGATGAAAAGTACACTCACTATTTAGTGGATGAATTTCAGAAGGGGTTAAATATAATGGAGGAATATGTGAGAAAAAATTATGATGATTTATTCATCTTATCGGCCAGACTATATACATTAAACAGCCATAGTCTATTAATTAGGAGTAAGAAGTAAAAAGCCTGACTTCAGCAGTGATAAGCGAGTCAGGCTTTTAATTTTATATGCTAATGCTCTCAACTAAATTGAGCCTGATGCAGCCTGCTGTATATTCCTTCAGATTCCAGCAGTTCTTGGTGGTTGCCCTGCTCCGCAATTCCATCTTTCGTTACAACGAGAATTCGATCAGCATTTTTAATGGTGGCCAATCTATGAGCAATAACTAGCGTGGTTCTGCCTTCGGTGAGTTCCTCCAATGACTTTTGAATCGCTGCCTCTGTTTCTGTGTCAAGGGCGGATGTAGCTTCATCCAAGATTAGAATTGGCGGATTTTTAAGGAACATTCGGGCAATGGCGAGCCTCTGCTTTTGTCCGCCGGAAAGCTTAACGCCCCTTTCACCAATAATCGTATCAAGACCTTGAGGCTGACTTTGGATAAAGTCATCAAGCTTCGCTTTTTTAGCAGCATCTAAGATTTCCTCATCAGTCGCATTCAATTTCCCATAGGCAATATTTTCGCGAATAGTACCAGAGAATAGAAACACATCCTGCTGGACAATCCCAATTTGTCTGCGCAAGGATGATAGTTTAATATCCCGAATATCTATTTGATTTATAGATATGGAGCCTTCTTGAACCTCGTAAAATCGCGGAAGGAGGCTGCAGAGGGTTGTTTTTCCAGCACCAGATGGGCCAACAAAAGCAACAGTTTCTCCGGGTTGAATGGATAGATTAATATTATTAAGCACAGGTTGATTTCCTTCATAACCAAAAGAAACATTGTTGTACTGGATTGTTCCAGCGAGTTCCATCTCAATAGCATCCTCGGAATCTTCAATATCAGGCTCCGTATCGATAATTTCTGTATATCGCTTAAATCCAGCAATTCCCTTCGGATAACTTTCAATAACCGCATTAATCTTTTGAATGGGGCCGATCAAAATATTCGATAACAAGATAAAAGCAACGAACTCCCCATAAGTTAATTCTCTAGATATAACAAAAAACGTACCAAATAGTAGGGTAAAAAGAGTTATGGTTCTCATAAACAAATAATTAGCCATCACATTTTGCGCCATAATCTTATAGGATTGCAGCTTTGTTAGACGATAGTTTTCATTGTTTTCTTTAAACTTTTTCTGCTCATACTTTTCGTTAGCAAATGCTTGAACGACGCGAATACCCCCGATGCTGTCCTCTATTCGTGAATTAATCTCCGCTACATCCTGGAACATTCTTCGAAAGGTTCTTGTCATTTTTTTATTAAAATAAATCGCAAATATAATCAGAAGAGGGATGACGATAAAAGAAATAACCGCAAGCTTCCAGTTAATGCTGACCATCAAGGTAAAAGAGCCAACAAGTGTCATGATGGCAACAAATACATCTTCTGGACCGTGATGGGCCACTTCCCCAATCTCCTCAAGATCCTTCGTCAGCCGAGAAATGCTATGTCCTGTCTTATTGTTGTCATAATATCCAAATGAAAGCTTTTGCATATGCGTAAACAGCTTTTGGCGCATATCTGTTTCAATATTAATACCTAAATTATGTCCCCAATAAGTAACAATATAATGTAATCCTGTATTAAGAAGATAAATCAGAAGCAGTCCCGCACAGGCTAAAAGAATAATGCTCCAATTTCCTTCTGGGAGCAGCCGGTCAATGACCTGATTAACGGCTAAAGGAAATGCAAGCTCTAATATGCCCACAATAATTGCTGATACAAAATCAAGGATAAACAACCATTTATATGGCCGATAATAAGAAAAAAAGCGTAATAACAAATCAAAACCTCCAGAAAAAAATATACTGAGCAATATAGTCTGAATTGAAATTCATTCTCAATTATAAGTGTTATTTCCTTTTTATTCAATATAAATGCAGCTAATCTCGCTACTCATCCAATAATAAAAAATACCCTCATGTCAGAGGGTATACAAGTTTTGACCATTACGGGATAGAGGCCCCTTGGTTGCTATTAATAAACACGATCACCGTTAAATATAGAGTTCTTCACAATAACATAGTCAACATTGCGAATGGAGCTTAGTTTGCTTCCTCCAGAATAAGAAATGGAAGACTGGAGATCCTGCTCCATTTCCGTTAATGTCTCTTGTAAAGGACCTTTGTATTCAACAAACATTTTTTTGCCTTCTACATTTTTCTTTTCGCCTTTTTGGAATTCGGAAGCAGAACCGAAGTATTCCTTGTATAGTTTACCGTCTTTCTCGACCGTTTCACCTGGTGATTCTTCGTGGCCGGCAAATAAAGAGCCAATCATCACCATAGTGGCGCCAAATCTTACCGATTTTGCGATGTCTCCATGTGTACGAATGCCACCATCTGCGATAATAGGCTTGCTAGCCGCCTTTGCGCACCAGCGTAAAGCAGCTAATTGCCAGCCGCCAGTTCCAAAGCCAGTTTTGATCTTCGTGATACATACTTTACCTGGTCCAATCCCAACCTTTGTTGCGTCTGCACCAGCATTTTCTAATTCCCTTACTGCTTCTGGTGTACCAACATTTCCTGCGATCACAAAGCTGTTCGGCAAGTGCTTTTTAATATGTTGAATGATATTGATTACAGCATTAGAGTGGCCGTGCGCAATATCAATTGTGATGAATTCTGGGACAAGCTCAGCCTGTGCTAAATCTTCAATGAATCCATATTCCTCTTCCTTAACACCTACACTAATAGATGCAATTAATCCACGAGCCTTCATATCTTTAATAAAGGAAATTCGTTTTTCTGGATTAAAACGATGCATGATATAGAAGTAACCATTTTCAGCCAAATAAATAGCAATCTTCTCATCGATAATTGTTTGCATATTTGCAGGAACGACAGGCAGTTTAAATGTATGTCCTCCTAAAGTTACAGTTGTATCACATTCAGAACGGCTATTTACAACACATTTCGCCGGAATCAATTGAATATCTTCATAATCAAATACGTTTTCCATATTATACACCCCTAAAAACGAATATTTAAGCAAGGACACCTAATAAATGTTCGTCCATATAGTAATTTACATGATTGCCATTTGAATGTCAAAGTTTTTATTATTATTTGCTATGACATTAAAAAAATTAAAAAAACCTCTTTTTTTGATAGAGAAAAGTACGATAATTTCGCCGAATAGTCTAAGTAAGTATGCTTTTTAGCAAAATGTGTAGAATTTTGTATATAGAATTTCAATTTTATAAGCTATCTGTGTTAATATTAGATGGGCCTCTTTATAAAACTTATGAATTTGACATGCATGAATAAAGAGGATTTTGCTATCATTTTTTGAACTAAGTCATGGGGGGAGGATATAAGATGAGTACGGATAGAACACCTTCTCCGCAAAAGTCTTTCTTATCTGATCTAAGGTCACTTTTCAAAGCGAATGTATTAATAGCCAATGTTCTGCCGGTGTTTACCGGATTCTGGTTAGCACTGTACTTTTCAAATGAATCCTTTATGGAGCAAATACCGTTATTTTTACTGACTATGGTTGGAAGTACATTTGTAATGGCAGGGGCACTTATTATTAATAATTGGTATGATGTGGATATTGATAGAGTAATGGATAGGACGAAAAACCGTCCGACTGTAACAGGCAATTTTACTTTAAAGGCTGTATTATTTATGGGGATTACCTTTTCCATATTGGGTTTCCTCATTCTCTTTTTTACAACTCTTGAAGCTGTCTTCTATGCATTTATCGGGTGGTTTACCTATGTTATATTGTACACGATGTGGTCCAAACGAAAATTTACTCTGAATACAGTAATTGGAAGTATCTCGGGGGCTGTTTCTCCTTTAATTGGATGGGCAGCTATTGCGTCTAGCATTCATATAATTCCAATTGTATTGTTTCTGATTTTATTTATTTTCCAAATGCCGCATACATTCGCCATAGCTATAAGGAAACATGATGAGTATAAAGCAGCAGGTGTAGCCATGCTGCCAGTTGTTCATGGGTTTTCTATGACGAAGCGGCAAATTCTTGTATATGTAGCATGTTTGCTTCCGCTGCCATTTTATTTAGCTCCGCTCGGTACAGTGTTCCTATTCGTTGCTACCTTGCTTAATATCGCATGGCTAGTGATTAGTATAAGGGGATTTTTTGCGAAAGATGATCAGAAGTGGGCTCGGGTCATGTTTCTATATTCGGTTAATTATATTGCCATCTTGTATTTACTGATGGTTGTAGTAACCTTACCGATATTTGAATAACTCACTACATTTTTTAGTACAATTAAAAAGGGGAAACATGGCTAATCGTGAGCCGTGTTTCCCTTTTTTGCTTTTTAGACAAATATTTTTATCAGTGAATTTTGCTTGTTTCTCTAAGAATCAACCCATTATCAGAAGCAGCCCGAACCCAACTAGGATACTCGGCCATAAGCAAATCATATAACTCATGATCGGAAATCGTTTGCGGATCTTCCACACTGAAGAAGTTAGCATTATCCAAATATCGTCCTGTTAAGTTATCTAACTCCTCCAGGAAGGAAAAATCGGATTGAAACGCTCTAAAGAATCCTCTTGGCTTTGTCCCTTTATTGGATTTCCCGATAGCCATGAACTGCCAGAAGATTGGTTCGTAAGATGAGCTTTGAATATGGCTGATTGTTTCTTTTTCATCAAAGGTTGCACCATCAGTCACAAACATCACATAGACAGGTACGTCATTTGGCAAAGCACTATTCCGCCTCTCTGCTGAACCAAAGTAATGGTTGCGGATTGTTTTCATGACCTTCCCATAATACGTGCTGCCCTCTAATGGATATTGTCTAATTAACCGATTGACAAAGCCATTAAAGTTATCAATCGTCAATTCTCCAGCATCATGAGCTTTTGCCCCAAATAAGAAAATATCAATGGAGCCATCATCATCAAAGCGTGTACCGAGTGCTAATATCCTTTCTGC
>NZ_JBALOZ010000138.1:32278-42303 GCF_036965125.1 Bacillus sp. JJ1503 | reverse complement strand
GAAAAGGACTGACAAATAGAATGATAGTTGGACTAACAATTGTTTTAATATTAGTATTATTTCTGCCATTCACAGTAAAAAAGGTAGAACATAATCTAGAAGCCTTTTTATTTATTATGGGTTTAGCCGCAGCAACGATCAGCCAGGTGCTAAATGGAGAATTATTTATTAAGGCTCTTGAAGATCCAATCCATATTACTCTTGCTGTACTTATAGCTGGTTTAATATTTAGATGGTGCCAAAGTCCAATCGAAAAAGGGATTCTTGGATTAAGCAATATGATGCCGTTTCGCTTATTTTTAGCATTAGTTACAATCGTTCTTGGATTAATTTCTAGTGTGATTACTGCAATTATTGCCGCGATCGTGCTAGTCGTTATCGTAAGCGTTATTCGCCTTGACCGAAAATCAGAGGTACGTCTCGTTGTTCTAGCCTGTTTCTCAATTGGTCTTGGTGCTGCTCTTACTCCAATTGGAGAACCGCTTTCTACGATTGCTATCAGCAAATTAAATGAGGAATTTTTCTATTTATTTAAGCTTATTGGCGCCGATGTCATTATCGCTGTAATCATTTTTGGAATTCTATCAGCTGTTTTAATTAACCCTCAAAAGGGGAAAGATGGATTAACGGCATCCCTTGAAAAGGAAAGCTATAAAGAAATTATTATTCGTGCAGTTAAAATCTACCTTTTTGTAATGGGACTTACTTTCCTAGGTGCAGGATTCGAACCTTTCATTGAAAAATATTTACTAGGAATGAGCCCTTATGTTCTATATTGGATCAATATGATCTCAGCTATTTTGGATAATGCAACACTTGCTGCGGCAGAAATTAGCCCTGCAATGGACGAGCCAACCATTAGAGCCATTTTACTTGGATTGATGATCAGCGGCGGTATGCTTATTCCCGGAAACATTCCGAACATTATCTCTGCAGGGAAATTGAATATTACGAGTAAGGAATGGGCAAGATTTGGTGTTCCACTTGGTTTAATTACGATGGTCGCTTATTTTATTGTCATTCTAATATTTGGTTAAGAACAAGCAAAGGGACAGATGCTATAGAGCATTCGTCCCTTTTTTCTTTATACACTCTTCCTAATATTAATACTCATCTCTGCCTCAGAATCTTTAAAAAACCATTTCATCATCGGCGGCGTCACAATGGTTGTAACAAGAATAACAACAATCATTACAGCAAACAAATCTTTGTCTATTAAATTGGATTCAATTCCTAAAGCGGCGATAATAAGTGCCACTTCTCCCCGCGAAATCATTGCGGATCCGATTCCCATTGAACTATTCCAACCAAAGCCAGCAAACTTGGCACCTAAACCGGCACCGATAAATTTCGTTAATATCGCTAAAACACTCAATAGGATAATGATCCATAAGGAATCAATAACCCCTGAAAACTCTGAAGAAATTCCAATAAACGTGAAGAATACCGGGACAAAGACAGCCGAACTAATAGTTTCTACCTTCTCAAAAATTTCATGCTTAAAGCCTGTTACACTAATAGCTATACCTGCCATATAAGAGCCGATAATAGCCGCAACCCCTGTGATTTCAGCAGCATAAGCAAACACAAAACAAATAATTAATCCAGCTGCAATTATAGGTTCAGAGACTTTCAGTTTGGAGAATATTCTTAAAACGTAAGGTACAGCCTTCCATGCTACTAGCAGAGCTCCTGCAAAAAAGAGAACTTTCTTTAAAATGACAGTACTTAAACTAACATCTCCACCTGCGAAGCTCATTAAGAATGCTAACGCAATCATCACAACGACATCATCAATGACAGCTGCCCCTAAAATGGTAGTACCCTCTCGAGTTTTTAATTGATTCATCTCCCTTAATGCCACAACAGAGATGCTTACACTAGTTGCTGAAAGCATTAATCCTAAGAACATAGATTGGAAGGATGAAAGGTCCATCATTAAACCTGCTAAATACCCGAAGAAAAGCGGAAAAATAATTCCACCAAAGCCAACAAAGGTTGATGCTTTCCCAGAACGCTTGAATTCATTAAGGTCTGTCTCCAACCCTGCAATAAACATTAACAAGATAACTCCAAGCTGACTAAACGCTGCTAAGGTATCTGTCGCAGTTACTAAGCCAAAGACAGATGGTCCTAGTAAAATCCCAACAATAATTTCTCCCAAGACTGAAGGCTGCCCTAATCTCACACTTATACTTCCTGCAAGCTTTGCTGCAAATAAAATGATCGCTAATTGTAAGATAATCAATCTTTCTCCCCCTTATTTTATTATTGAAATACAAAAAGAGCCTGCTACCAAAGGACATAGTTATCCCTTGGTGACAGACTCCTCCAAGTAATTCAATATTTGATTAATTACATTCTATCATATGTTTAACAGTATTAAAACCCCGTTAATATTGCTAATCAATCATTCACCTTTTTCAAAATCAATTAACGCCTCTCACCGGCTTGGTTAGCTAGCATCCAATTCCTTTTCTACAAACAAGGAACAATTAGGCTACTGTAGAAACTTTCTTCGAATTCTGTACAATTTTTGAAACCAACACCCAAAGTACTAAACTAATCATGAGGAAGCCAACAGTCATACTAACGACTCCTCCCCAGCCGAGTTTTGACCAAAATAACCCTCCGAGTGTTCCTCCTACACTTGAACCAGCATAGTAAAGAAATAAATATAAGGAAGAGGCTTGTGCTTTGCTTTGTATAGCACGTTGGCCGACCCAGCTGCTAGCAATCGCATGACTTCCAAAGAAACCGTAAGTAAATAAGCCAAGACCGATTATTTTTATATATAAATGAAAATTCAAAGTCAAAAGGACACCGATCAAAGCAATGAATAGACTGATGAATAATATTTTTTGCTTACCATGGCGTTCTACTAATTTTCCTGTCCAGACAGAGCTAAACATTCCAATGATCATAATTAAAAATAGCCAGCTTACAAATGTTTGACTTAGCGAATAAGGCTTTTCGAGAAAAATGTAAGTTATATAATTGAACAACGCTACATTACTCCCTAAAAGTAAAAATCCCATGACAAATAAACAAACTAAAGCTGGATCTTTCAGATGGTCAATTAATGATTTACCTAACTTTCCAATTTCTAATTGACGGGCTTTAAAATTTCGCGAAGGTGGTAAGCTATTCCAAAAAATCAGAGTAGCGGCTAAACTTAAGAACCCAATTCCCCCTATAGCTATTTGCCAACCAAAATAGTCGCTCAACGTACCTGTGAAAACTCTGCCAAAAACACCACCAATTGCATTGCCACATATATATAGACCCATAGCCGCTCCAAGACTCTTCGGTTCTATTTCTTCTCCAAGATAAGCCATGGCAATGGAGGGCAGACCTGCCAATAAAATTCCTTCAATCGTTCGGAACCCCAGCAGAAAATGAAAATTAGGACTGAATGCTGTGAGAATACAAACGACAGAAGCGGCAAGCATGGAAATGACCATGATCGGCTTGCGTCCCCATACTTCTGATAATGAACCAATAATCAGCATGCTAATAGCAAGCGCCATTGTAGTTATGGAAAGTGATAAGCTTGCTGTTGTTGGATTAATATTGAATTCCTTTGTAAATTCTGGCATTAAAGGCTGTACACAGTAAAGAATGGAAAATGTACTAAAACCAGCAGCAAAGAAAGCAAAACTGGTTTTGCGAAAGAGTGTCGTACCTTGTTGAATGTAACTCATCATACAATCGCCCAATTCGCGTGACTTCCAAATTGATGCATAAATCAATCATCCCTTAAAAAATTTCGTTTTAATAAGCCTCTTTGCGAGCTTCCTATTTTTATAGTACCACCGATTTTATATGTTGTATAATTCATTATATCGATGAATTTAATGCATATATGTAATAAGAAATTCAATTGGAAAGTGGTGTTATAAGATGGAATGGCAGCAGTTTGAATACTTTCAAACACTGGCACGAATGCAGCATGTGACGCACGCTGCAGAAGCTCTCTCCATTTCCCAGTCAGCCCTTAGCCGTTCGATTGCCCGATTTGAGGATGAAATAGGAGTGCCTTTATTTGAACGTCAGGGACGTTCTATTCGATTAAATAAATACGGTCAAATTTTTTTAAAGCATGTGGATAGCATGATGAAAGAATTCAATGAAGGTAAACAAGAAATTAAAGAATTACTTGATCCAGATAAGGGAGAAGTGTCTCTTGGGTTTCTGCACACTTTGAGTACAAGTCATATACCTGATTTACTCGCTTCTTTTCGTGCCTACTATCCAAAAATTAACTTTCGACTCGGACAAGGTCCCTCCCATAATCTTATTGATCAATTGCAATTAGGGGATATGGATCTTTGTCTAATTGCTCCAATGGGAATTAAATCACCAATTGTATGGCGGCAGCTTTGGAATGAGGAACTGTTTGTTATTGTCCCGAAAGACCACAAATACGCTAATCGTAAAAACATTACGTTAGAAGAAATTGCAGATGAATCTTTTATTCATTTAAAAGAAGGGTTCTCCCTTCGTATCACCATAGAGCAATTGTTTAAAAAAGTGGGAGTTGCACCTAAGATTATATTTGAAGGAGCGGAAGCAGATACTGTTGCGGGGCTTGTCGCAGCTGGACTGGGAATTTCAATACTACCGAATTTAAAAGGGACAGACCAAAGTAAAATATCACAAATACCTATCAAAGGTCCAAAGTGCCAACGGACAATTGGAATTGCGTGGGTAGAGGGAAGATATTTATCACCTGCAACTGAAAAATTCAAACAATTTGTTTTGGACCATTCCTCCGAATTAGAATAGGAATGGTCTGATTATTTATCGATGTTATCATTGATTTTTCGTAAATTTCTATCACTGGCTAGGAAGGCTGCCATTTGATGCAATTTGTACAAACCAGGAAATGATCGTTGTGCTGTCACGAACTTTTTTACCTCTAATTTCCTCCAGCAGTTGCTTTACACTTTCATCATTTGAGCGAGTCTCAAATGGTTTAAAAATTTCTTTAGGTTTTTCAAAATTAGTATTTGGACATTCTATCAGTCCATCAGTTGTTAAAAACAAATGATTTTTTCCTTTTCTTAGTTCCTTTCTTCCTTCACTAAAGCATGGAACAGGCAAATCGAAAGTATTAACTCGTCCAACCCATTCATAGAAGCTCCTATGATTTTGCTGAAATTCGTTCAGAGCTGATAATTCTGGGTGAAAAAGATAGAGTGCACAATCGCCAATTGATAGCCACCAAAGAAACTTGCCTTTTCTCATAACAAACAGACAAGCTGTTTCTCCTTGAATATTTTGACAAGCCTCTTTGAACCATTGGCTTTTGAAAGTGGTTAATATTAGTTTACTTAAACTATCAAAGGATTCGTTAATTGAAAGGGATAAAATGTCCTTTATGGCATGTTTCTGAGCTTCAAAAGTGGAAATGACTAATTCTGCACTTTCCGCCGTTTGGTGAGCGTCCAAAAGGATAACAAATTCCCAATCCATTTTTTCATCCACCCAAATAACACAGCCATCTTCATTCTTATACTGGCCCGCTGTCTTATTTCCGCCAAAACGCCCTAAAACAACATGCTTAATCCTATGAATATTTATTTTGTCAACAAAACTTTCTTTGCTCCCTACCCAACTATATTCATATACACCGGCCTTACTCATAGGGGTTCATTTCAAGAAAAGTTTTTAATCTATTGCAAACTTCAATAACTTCACTATTGTCGCCCATACGAGCATTTGGGGAATCATATACTGCAAACGGCCCCCAGTATTCCTCAGGAGTATTAGGATAACGGGCGACAAGATGCATATGCAAATGTGGAACGGCATTACCAGAAACAACAGCATAAATATGCTCAGCTTTTTCAGTTTCTTTAAGTGCTTTACTCACTCTCGCCATTATCATGCCAAATGCTTTTGCTTCTTCGGGATTCATTTCTGCTAGAGTAGGGACATGTCTCTTTAAATCTACCATAAGATGTCCTAAATAATTGGGCTTCCCATTACTATCAATATGTCCAACATATACATACTCGTCCTCGTAAATTAACACCCCGGATGTTTGCAGCTCTCCCTTATGTTTTTTACAAATAAAACAATTTGCATTCATATAGACCTCTCCCTAAAGGTTAAATTTTATATGGAATAAAAGTAAAAATAAGTAGTTTCCTTTGTAAAACCCACTTTCTCATAAAGCTTTTGTGCTCCTAAATTATCTGCAGCAGTCTCAAGGAGAACTCCTTTAGCCTCTGTATCCTTGGCAAATTCGATAGCTTTCTTCATTAATTTCTCGCCAAAGCCTTTCCCTCGTACACTTTCTTTTACATATAGATCGTTCAAAATCCAAATACGTTTCATGCCGACCGATGAAAAGGATGGATATAATTGAATAAAACCAACAGCATTTTCACCTTCAAGCGCGATAAAAATAACGGAATCTTCACTAGTTAATCTGCCTTGAATGAAATCCCTTGCTCCTTCGATGTCAGATTTCTGTTTATAAAATATCCTGTATAAATCAAAAAGCTCAGTTACAGATTCTAGGTCATTTAATGTTGCTTTTACTATTTTCATCTATTCATTTCTCCCATCCGAAGATTTATTTTGGATCATTTAACATATCATTCATTTCTGTCAGTCCTATCTTCGCTTTTCTGGCATGTATTTCATCCATTTTTTTAGCTTATAGCTGCAAATACAATAACAAACACTAGAGATGGCTGATATGCCAATCGATAATTGAAAAATAATGGGTTGAGAGGTATAAGCACCAGCTGCGATCCCGATAAGACCCAGCAGTGTTAATTGGAACAGCTGCTTTTTATAATTTTCAAAAATAGTAAACTGAAATTGTCTTCTTTGTTCCACTTCCTTTATGCGCTCAAAGGTTTGCGGAGCTTTAAGAAACTCTGAAGCGGAATGCAAGACCTTAAATAAAGGCTGTGACTGAATCCACATCCAGACAAACGACCATTTATTATTCTCCTTTTTATTTAACCAATCAAAAAATACCGGTTTTGCTAAATCAATTAGCTCCTCTTGTGGTGCTAATTCTTGTAGAATTCCTTCAATCGTTACGAAAGAACGTCCTAGAAAAACAAATCTTGTTGGAACCTGAATGGGGAGTGCCTGAATCATATCATTCATTTCTATTTTTAAGGCAATCATATCCATATCTTTTAAATCTGAGAGTTGAAAAGACATAGTTTCCGCTAATAGCTTTTCTAGCGTCTTTGAATCTCCCTCATCATGGAAAAAACCTAAATGAATCAAGCTTTCCACGGCTTTAGTATAATTTTTAGAAAGAAAGCTTTTAATTAAATCTTGGAAATATTCAGCATCCATTTTCGAGATTTCCCCTACCATACCAAAATCTAGTAATATTATTTTTCCTTCCTTTGAAACTAGGACATTACCTGGATGTGGGTCAGCATGGAACATTCCTGGTTCAAGCCATTGGGGTAGAAACACTTTGATTAGCCGCTTGGCCAATTCGTTCTTGCCTACTACTAACTGCTCTAGCCCATCTCGATCTGTAAGTCTTATACCATGTATCCACTCCATCACCAAGACCCTTGAAGTACTTAGCTCTGAGAAAACAGAAGGGATTTGTACTGCATCCACATCTTTAAATCTCTCTTTAAAAGAAAGCAAAACCTCCCGCTCTTTTGAGTAATCAAGTTCCCGTTCAATCACTTGTTTAAGCTCCTGAAATAAGACTTTAAAATTGATAAAGCCTTTTGGAATAGGAACAAAGTGATCAGCAAACCAGATAATAATGCGTAATATACGAAAGTCCGTTTGGATGATCGATTGGATATTGGGGCGCTTCACTTTGATGGCAACCTCTGTCCCATCCTTCAGAACACCTTTATATACTTCTCCAATCGAAGCTGACGCAATAGCTTCCTTTTTAATTGAAAGTAAGTGCTGATCGATGGGACTTTTCCATTCCGTTTCAAGGATTTGTTGAATTACATCCCAGCTAGAAGAAGGAACCTTATCAGTAAGGTCTTGTATTTGGAGAATAAATGCTTCTGGCAGTAAATCTGTACGAATACTTAATATCTGTCCAATTTTGATTAGTAACCCTTCTAATTCAAAAAGCGTCTTTCGAAACCTTTCTCCTATTTTCCTCCAAAGATTTTTCCATTCCTCTTCAGGCTTTTTTCGGATTTTATACCAATAAATTTGGACGAAGATTACGAATGCCATTGATAATACTTTTGACGTTCGCAACATCTTATTCTTTTTGTTCATTTCGAATCCTCTCGTTTCATTCCACCACTCTTAGATTGCAATAACACTTATTCCTTAAGGGTATCCTATTTTTTTCATAATTCCCTTTATCATTCTATTTCCTATTATCATCTTTTTATTACCTCAGTCATTTTCAAATTTAATCTGTTAATTGCTGGTATGTTGTTTTTCTACTAAAAAGGGCTGAATTTCAACCTATTTCGAATTCAGCCCTATCCATTCCTATTTTCTCTTTATAACAGCCATTGTACACCTTGACACACAGACTAGCTTCTCCTCTTCATCAACAATTTTAATATCCCAAACCATTGTCGTTCTTCCCTGATGAAGAACGGTTGCAATGGCAGTAACCTTTCCATCCCGCTTTGCTCTTATATGGTTGGCGTTTATTTCAAGCCCCGTAACCGATTCTGTTTCATGATCGACCAGTTCGTAAGCGCCAATGCTTGCTACAGTTTCTGCAAGAGCGACAGAGGCTCCGCCATGCAGTACACCAAATGGCTGTCTTGTTCGTTCATCAACAGGCATTGTCGCAACAACCTTGCCTTTTTCAAGTGATATGATTTCCATCCCTAGAGCTTCAATCAATGTATTTTTCAGATTCAATTCAATTCTCCCCTTTACGCCTTTTACAATAATATAACAGAGTTTTCCATCTATTAATACTTGTGGAAACACAGGAAAAGCTTTCTTCGCATATATAGGATAAAAAGAAAGGGGGCCATTTGGAATGACTCCCCATTTTACTTATGGACAAATTTTTTTTTGTACTTCACCTTATCAATTTCCCTATTACCCTCTCCAAGGTATGCCCAATCGGCAATATCCGACTGTAGACCCGGGGACCTTCATGAGTTCTGCAAAGGATATGGAGAATATTATGAGAGATGTCAGCCTATTATTAACAAAGATGGCTTCTTCCAGAACCTTTTCATTTCAATTAATGAGTGCGGCACAAGCATCACAGCAGGACAAGGTTAGTACAATGATTAAATCAACCGGAATCAAACATATCCCTAAAGTTAGGTATACACCAGATGGGTTGGTTTTAGACTTCGAATCCATCAATCAAATTCAGAAATGCTGCAGTTTATCATTAAAGTTAAGATGGAAATAGATTTCCATTTTTTTACGAAAATAAAAGGAAAAAGCTCTCTGTAAAGAGAGAGCTTTTTCCTATGTGAAAATTACTTTTAATAATAAGGGAAGCCTGCTTGGAACGGTGGTGCATATGGACCATATCCACCATATGCACCATATCCAAAGCCATATGGTGAATATGGCGGAAATGGTGCTCCATAAAACGGTCGATTAGCAAGGAGAGCTGCCGTTCCAAATCCAGCTATCCCACCTCCAATTAACCCACCTAGAAGACCTCCAGCAAATGGGGCGCCAAATAACAAACCAAGGAACCGTTCGTCTCCTCTATAATAACTTGGTCTTCCTCTCAGGTAATACATTTTGGGTAACCTCCTAATATTTTTGCCTACACTACTTCATATGCATTTTAAGCAGTTTTTGAGTGGGCTTTCTATTAGGTTATAGAAAAAACGAAAAGAGTAAGACTACTATTTTTAACCTTGAAAAGTGACTTGAGCTGGTATTTAATATCACTTCTGATGACCATTCAGGCTGATTTTTCACTTGAACGGGAATCAAACCCTATTCTGGTGACCACGGGTACTGATTTTACGCTTAAGCGGGCACCAAAATGCTCTTCTGGTGACCACGGGCACTGATTTTACGCTTAAGCGGGCACCAGACTGCTCTTCTGGTGA
>NZ_JBALOZ010000138.1:0-32160 GCF_036965125.1 Bacillus sp. JJ1503 | reverse complement strand
TTTTACGCTTAAGCGGGCACCAGACTGCTCTTCTGGTGACCACGGGCACTGATTTTACGCTTAAGCAGGCACCAGAACACTCTTCTGGTGACCGCGGGAACTAATTTCACGCTTGAACAAGGTCCAGAATGAAGCACATTTTATTTAATACGCCTTCGCCCAATATACTAGCTCATTAGCTTCACGTCCACAGCAGACGCACTCGGATGAAACAGCTTCTTGCTCAAATGGGATACATCTTGAAGTCACGCTTGTTTCTTCTTTTATTTTTTCTTCACACTCAAGCTCTCCGCACCACATGGCCTTTACGAAACCTGATTTATTGGCGAAAGTATCTTTAAATTCATCATAAGTTGTCGCAACATAGGTTTTTTGTTCGCGTAGCTCTTTTGCTTTATTATATAAATTTTGCTGAATGTCATCTAATACTTCTGTAAGCTTTGTCTCTAATTGATCCAGGCTAACAATCAATTTTTCCCCTGTATCGCGGCGGGCAAGTACGACTTGTTTATTTTCAATATCCTTAGGGCCAACCTCTAAACGAAGTGGAACACCCTTCATTTCATATTCATTAAATTTCCAGCCTGGCTTTTTGTCGCTTGCATCAATGCCCACACGCGCAAGTTTAGAAAGCTTGTCTTTTAAGTCATAGGCAAAATCAAGAACGCCTTCTTTATGCTGAGCAATTGGAACAATCATCACTTGAGTTGGAGCAGCTTTTGGCGGAATCACAAGTCCTCTGTCATCTCCATGAACCATGATCATCGCTCCAATGATGCGGGTCGTTAATCCCCATGATGTTTGATGTACATATTGCTGCTTTCCCTCTTTATCTAAATATTGAATGCCAAACGCTTTAGCAAATCCATCTCCTAAATGATGAGAAGTTCCAGATTGCAGTGCCTTTCCATCATGCATTAAGCTTTCAATTGTGTACGTAAACTTAGCCCCTGCAAACTTTTCTTTATCAGTCTTTCTACCTCTTACCACTGGTATAGCGAGGATATTTTCGCAAAGATCCGTATATACATCAAGCATTTGTTTTGTTTCTTCATGTGCGTCTTCATCAGTTGCATGACAAGTATGACCTTCTTGCCACTGAAATTCCATTGTACGCAGGAACGGTCTAGTTGTTTTCTCCCATCTCACAACATTTGCCCATTGATTGTATAGCTTAGGCAAATCCCGATATGAGTGGATAATATTACTATAATGCTCACAGAAAAGCACCTCTGAAGTTGGACGGACACATAAGCGCTCTGCCAGTTCTTCTGATCCCCCGTGCGTTACCCAAGCTACCTCTGGAGCAAATCCTTCGACATGGTCTTTCTCCTTTTGCAGCAAGCTTTCTGGAATAAATAAAGGCATATACACATTTTCATGACCTGTATCTTTAATGCGTTGATCCAATTCATTTTTAATATTTTCCCATAAAGCATAACCGTAAGGGCGCATAATCATGCATCCGCGTACACTTGAATAGTCGATTAGATCTGCCTTCGTTACAACATCTGTATACCACTGGGCAAAATCATCATCCATTGCTGTAATGTCTTTAACAAATTCTTTAGCCATTTCTTTACACCTCTTTTAAATTTTGAGGGACAAGGGGACGGTTCTGATGTCCTATTTTGCTGGGACACTAGATCCGTCTCCCTATCCCCTTATTAAAAAAAGCCATACTTCAAATTAGGGACCAATGCATGGCGGTACCACCCTAATTTAAAGCATAGCTTTACTCTCGAATCATGATAACGGATATGAACCCGCTTGTATCTTCAATATTTATCCGATACAGTACTCGGAGGCAGGTTCAAGTGACCGTTTATAGAAGTCTTGCACCAAATGACTTCCTCTCTAGAATAAACTGAAACACTTTACTAATCCTCGTCAATGTATTTACTCTATTTTTGGAAATTATATAAATAAATCTTCACAATGTCAAATCCCATTGAAAAAGCCCCCTAGCTTGAAGCTAAAAGGGCTTAAGTTGAAAAATTAATTCTTAGTTTTCGAAAGCTTGGTCAACAGATACATACTCATAACCAAGGTCTTTAGCAACCGCTTGGTAAGTAATGTTTCCGTTAAGGACGTTAACGCCTAGTTTTAATGATGCGTTGTCTTCAACTGCTTTCTTAACACCTTTGTTAGCAATTTGTAAAGCATAGTTGATCGTAACGTTTGTAAGGGCAATTGTAGAAGTTCTTGGAACAGCACCAGGCATATTTGCAACTGCATAGTGAACAACGCCATGCTTTTCATATGTTGGGTTGTCATGAGTTGTAATATGGTCAACTGTTTCAAAGATTCCGCCTTGGTCAACAGCCACGTCAATAACAACTGAACCAGGAGCCATTGTCTTAACCATTTCTTCTGTAACTAATTTAGGAGCTTTAGCACCAGGAATTAATACAGCACCAACTACAAGATCGCTTTCTTTAACAGCTTGAGCGATATTGAATGGGTTAGACATTAATGTTTGGATGTTGTTGCCGAAAATATCGTCTAATTGACGAAGACGCTCAGGGCTAAGGTCGATAATCGTAACTTGAGCACCAAGTCCGATTGCCATTTTCGCAGCATTAATACCAACTACTCCACCGCCAACGATAGTAACTTTACCGCGTGAAACGCCTGGTACGCCTGCAAGAAGGATGCCTTTTCCGCCATTAGTCTTTTGCAAGAATTGAGCTCCAATTTGAGTAGCCATACGTCCAGCTACTTCACTCATTGGAGTAAGTAATGGCAATGTACGATTTACTTCAACTGTTTCATATGCAATCGCTGTAACACCAGTATCTACTAGAGCTTTAGCTAATTCTGGCTCTGCAGCTAGGTGTAGATATGTGAATAATACTAAATCTTTGCGGAAATATTTATATTCCGACTCAAGAGGTTCTTTAACCTTCATAACCATTTCTGCAGCCCATGCCTCAGCAGCTGTAGGAACGATTTCCGCTCCAACCTCTTTATAATCTTCGTTTGTGAATCCGCTTCCAAGACCTGCCTCTGATTCTACTAATACTTGATGACCTGCTTTAACTAGTGTATATACACTCGCTGGTGTTGCAGCCACACGGTTTTCATTATTTTTTATTTCTTTTGGTACCCCAATAATCATAGAAAATATTCCCCTTTCCTAACATTCAAAAAATTATAAGCACCTTAAGTATAATAATTGAATTCAGATTAATCAANNAGTTGTTGTATTTTTCGGACTATTGCCTATTTTTAATCTCCTTTTTTTCTAATTATAGGGAATGATAAAAACATGTAGCATCTCCACTTTCTTTGCCGAAAATAAACTAGTTTTGTCATATAGGAAGGAGTTTATTTTTATTGGAAGAATTCAATAACTAATGAAGGAGGGGATCAGTGTGAATACAAGTGCTGTTGCAAAGTTGTTAGGGGTTTCGCCAAGCACAGTACAGCGTTGGGTAAGACAGCTGGAGCTCCAAATGGAACGGAACGAGCTTGGTCATTATTGGTTTAAAGAGGAAGATATTCAATTGCTGAGACAAGTTCAAGATCAGCTAAGTAAAGGAATTATTCTACAGAATGTGACTGTACAAGAAGGGAAGCCAAGGAGAGGAAGTCTGACAACAACCGTGAATCTCAGTGACAAAGCAACTGAAAAGCTGCTGGAGAAAATCGAACTGCTGGAACAGAGAGTGAACGGGAAAGCAGATGATGTAGTTTCCTATCAACTGCTGCAGCACCGCCGTGAGATTGAAGATCTCCAGGGCATTATTAAGAATTTAACTGAGCGGATTGAAATACTTGAAAATAAACAGAGCAGCCTAAAAAATAAGCTGCCTGCCGAAAATCTATTAATATTTGATAATGAGAAGCCTAAAAAGAAGATAAAAAGAAAAAATATTATTACATCTCTTTTCGGATTTTAGGCCAAGGGAGGTCAAACTTTCAATTCCCTTGACCATACCATTGGGATAGAAGAACCTGGGTCAAGGGGACATTCCCTTGGCCCATTTTATATTGAGAACCGTCCCTATACTTCAAATCTTTCAACAAGCAGGGCTAGTGTACGGACCATTACGCCTGTTGCACCGGATGGGCCAAGACTATGTTCTTTGCGGGTCGTTGCTGTTCCAGCAATGTCAAGGTGCACCCACGGTGTTCCTTCAGCAAATTCTCCCACAAACCCTCCTCCCATAATCGCATGTCCTTCTCGTCCTGGAGAGTTATTTAAATCGGCAATCTTACTGCTTCTTATTCTTTGTTTATCTTTTTCAAATAAAGGAAGTCTCCAGATTGGCTCCCCTGCTTCATAGGATGCTTCGAGAACCTGCTCCCATAGTGCTTCATTATTAGTTAAAGCACCTGTCGTTTCATTTCCGAGCGCAACAATGACTCCTCCCGTTAATGTCGCAACATCTACAAGATAGTTAGCCCCATGAAACTTTGCATACGTTACCGCGTCTGCTAAAGCAAGGCGACCTTCAGCATCTGTATTCAGTACTTCAATCGTTTTGCCGCTCATAGAAGTGATCACATCATCAGGCTTAAGCGCATTTCCGCTAATCATGTTGTCAGTTGAAGGAATAACCGCGACAACATTTTGTTCCGGTCTAAGCTCACCAATAATTTCCATAGCTCCAAGGACAGCTGCTGCACCGCCCATATCCGATTTCATGCCAACAATTCCATCCTTTGGCTTAATGGAGTAGCCCCCAGTATCGAACGTAATCCCTTTTCCGACTAAACCAATGACGTCCTTCCATTCCTCTTTTCCTTGATACTTGAGAACAATCATTTTAGGAGGTTCAACAGAGCCTTGGTTAACGGCTAATAAGGCACCCATGCCGAGCTTTAGCATATCTTCCTTTTCGAGGATCTCTGCTTCAAAATCATATTTAGCCGCTAATTCTAGAGCATAGTTAGCCATGTTTGTAGCCGTCAGCATATTTCCCGGCAGATTTACAAGTGTACGGGCTGAGTTCGTTCCTTTTCCATATGTATAACCGACCGTTAAAGCTGCTTTAATTTCCTCTTCTTCTAAAGAATCGCTATATACGGTTACATTCTCAATGAATTTTTCAGGCTCATTTGATTTTTGTTTATAGCCAGCAAAGGAATAAGTCGATAATGTAAGTGCTTCACCAACAGCATGTGCAGCATCCATTGCATCTACATTTTCATTCGTGAATGATGAAAGGAATACAGCTGCGTCCTGTAACTTGTCTGCTTTTACAGCTTTAAATGTTTTTCCAAGTGCCTCACGTAAAATTTCAAAGCTATAATCATTTTCCTTGCCAAGACCGACAATATATAATCTTTTTGCCCCTATTTTCCCGAAAGTATGTACCTTTGAAACAGACTTTTTCTTGGCAGATACATCACCGCCTCTAACAAGGTCCGTTAATTGCCCGCCAAATTCATGATCAAGACTCGAAAGAACTCCATCGAATTTATTCGGCTTTTCGAAAATTCCAAGGATGAGGCATTCATGTTCTTTTGCATAATTTAATTCCTTTAATACCGTAAACATTTTTCCACCTCCATATTTGATGCTCTCATTATAGCGAAAAAAGAAAATTATTTCGACTATCTAATCATTTAAAAACAATATTAACTCAGGTAATTTAGGAAGGGACTCAACCTCTTCAAACGGAACACGGTCAATATCCTTAGGAAAAAGGGAAAGACATTCTTCCATAAATGAATAAACGTGTTCAAGATCTATTCCCCAGTGCATTGGACGGTAATCCTGTAAATAATCATGTGCTGCCTGCATCATGAGCCTTGCGCCTTTAATATTGCCGTATTCATAATGATAAATCGCTACACTCATTTGCAGCAGCCCTTTAAAAAATAAATTCCCCTTATCGGTCATCCACATTTCTTCAAGAAGATCATGGCAAGTATAGTAATCCCCTTCATTAAACTTTATAAAAAACTCATAATATTCGAGTGGGTAGTCCTTCAATCAAATCACTCCCCTATGAGAGATTTTACCCAAAATAATACAATGCCCCTCTGCTTTCCTTCTGAAAAACATTGCACTATCAGCAAATTATTATTATCATCTTAACAAAAGGATTTAATTCTGCGGGAAATAGTCGAAATTTTTCTAAAAAAAATCCACAGAATTAAATATGTTTCCTTTTGGTTGTTTAAAAGGTGGTTAATAAATGGATTTATTATTGAATTTTCCTCTTTGGTCGGCCATAGCGGCCATCTTCTTTGCCCAGTTTGTTAAAGTCCCAATTCACTTTATTGCTACTCGAAAGGTTAATTGGGCATTGCTTACGAGCACAGGCGGAATGCCAAGCTCTCATTCAGCAGCCGTTACCGCACTTTCTACTGGTGTTGCATTGGAAACTGGTTTAGACTCACCAGTGTTTGCAATATCTGCTGTATTTGCCATTATCACTATGTTTGATGCGACTGGAGTTCGTAGACAAGCAGGGGAACAAGCCATTGTGTTAAATCAATTAATGTCAGATTTTAACCGTTTTATGGAAGAAGCCAAGGTTTGGCAAAAAAAAGCAGAACAAGAGAAAAGGAAGGAATTAAAGGAATTGCTTGGCCATAAACCAATTGAGGTTTTTTTTGGCGGCTTAACCGGCATTCTGTTAACACTTTTTTTACATTATATTATTTCTTAATAAATATCTGCTTAATGTTAACCAAAAGGTGTGAAATCATTGAGAATCGTTTCTATATGTCCAAGTAATACAGAGCTAGTTGAATATTTAGGCCTTACTCACCTTCTCACAGGTGTTGATGACTTTTCCGACTGGCCAGAGCAAATTAAACATTTGCCTCGGCTCGGGCCGGATCTTTCGATTAATATGGATAAAGTGGAAGAACTGCAGCCAGATTTAGTCCTGGCGTCTTTGAGTGTGCCTGGCATGGAGAAAAACATTGAAGAATTAGAGAAAAGAAACATACCCCATATCATTCTAAATCCACAAAGCTTAAAAGATATTGAAAATGATTTAATTATTACCGCAAAAGCATTAGCTCAGCCTGAGGCCGGTGAAAAAGCCGCTTTGGTATTCCGCTCACAAATCGAAGAATTAAGGATGATCGCTGCAAATATTGAGGAAAAGCCTTCCCTTTACTGGGAATGGTGGCCGAAGCCTGTCTTTACCCCGGGTCAAGTCAATTGGCTAACTGAAATAAGCGAACTTGCCGGAGCAGTTAACTTGTTTAAAGATGTAGAATTGGCAAGTGTTCAAACTGATTGGGATGATGTATTTCGCCGGAACCCCGATTATATTTGCCTTGCATGGGTAGGTGTTCGGAAGGAGAAAGTCAATCCAGAAATTGTTCTAAAAAGACCAAGCTGGGATCAAATGGACGCGGTCAGAAATCAGCATATTCTTGTTCTTGAGGAAGAGCTATACTGCAGGCCGTCACCTCGTTTGATCGAAGGAGCGATTAAGCTGGCGAAGAAAATTCACCCCGAAGCGTATGCGTCTATTCAATAGTCTGCTAAAAAGGCAGTTATAAAAAAACAGGCAAATCCGTTTCAATGGATTGCCTGTACTTTTTATTTTCGCTCTGATTTAATATATTGCTGACGAAAAACCTGCATGGATTCATTTTCATTTAAAGCATGTAATTCTTCTTCAGTAAGAGTTCCGTCACCCATTTCAACAACATAAACATCAATTGTCTTTTTTCCCCATTCATTATAGACATCATCGACTGTTTCAAAATATAGGTCAACTTTATTTCCTTTTATCGCTCCGCCTTTATCAGCAACGACTCCATATCCATAATCAGGGACAAAAATGATCGTTCCTATTGGGAATACATTTAAATCTGCTGCTACTGTTGAATATAAATCTCTTTTCACCTTTACGCCTGAATATGTAATACCGAATCCAGGATGACCAGGATTTTTCCCTGTTGATTCATAGAAAGCAGTATAACCCGTAGCTATTACTTTTTTCATCGGATATTGTGACCAATCAATGGCCTCCTCTAATTTTGGCGGTGTTCCGGATACCGCCCGGCTAGAGGAAATTTTTAAATCTACATTTGCAATTTGCTTTAAATATTTATAGGCGATACCCACGCTTTTAAATGTATGACTAAAAGGATGGTCATCTGAATTCTTACTTTGACGGAAATCATCACTATTAAAATAATTGACGATTGATTTTGCATGTACTCCTGAAATGGATTGAAAGGTTGTTAATAAAGCTGCCAAAAATAAAGTTGACATGATTACACGTCTTGTCCAAGTTTTTATTCTATTCATTTTATTTTTCACTCCTCCCAAGAATATTCATTTCCAACTTTCAAGAGAATATTCACAGAAGAGCCAAAAAAATAAACTAAATTATCTGAAAACAAACCTTTATGCCCCTGTAAAACCAGTATTTTAAAGTTTTTTTCCGAATTTTATTAAATAAAAAAATCCCTGCTGAATGCAGAGATTTCCAACTTGTAGAATATTTGATTAAAACATTTGATACCCTTTTTTACGAAGAACTTTAATCGTTATTCCCGCCACTATGGCACCTGCCATCCCGCTGCTCAAAATCAGTACATCCGCTGTGGCGAGCTGGGATAATTCATTTCCCAGGCTTGAAAACGATTCTTTAGTTTTTTGAAAATACTCAATAAAACGCACCTTATCAATGATTAATATTGCAACAATTGGATAAATAATTGCCATGATCCATGACATTCTCAGCAGCATATTTAAAATAAATCCAATTCCAAAAAATAACACAAAGAATAACAGCATGGAAATTGGCAATACGAAAATAGTCATCTGCATTGATTCCGTTCCTCCCTCAGCACATCAATAATTAGTGTACTTAATGTAGATTTGGGAGTCAATTATTATATTGGGTTAAATTGTCCTATTAGATTATAAAAATAACCGATATGCTGTATAGCCAAACTGATCTCCAGGGTTTATTCCATCCATTAACGGCTTTGCCGAGGAATCCGAACGATTAGCTAAATATTTGAGTAGTATGGACGCATTTTCATCTTCAGCCAATTCTAGCGGATCGATAAATTGAACATCATAAAGCTCTCCATCCTGCACTTGAATCGTCTGCCCAGGCAAGGCTTCAAGCAAGAATATAATCATATTATCGCTAATCTCATCTTTAATAACTCCCGTCCTCAGGCCGATCATCCCTTTAACAGTGCACTTAATGCCCGTTTCCTCTTCTATTTCCCGAATGACTGCTTCATCAGCAGTTTCACCCGGGTCCACAAAGCCGGCTGGCAAGGACCAACTTCCCTTTAGCCCTCCATATTTCTTTTTGACTACAAGCCATTTACTATCTGGTGAAATGACAAGCCCGGAAACCGCCAGCCAAACCTTTCCCCTTTTTTGGCTCATATTCAATCCCCCTTTATGATTCTAAATTGATAGTACCATATATTTTTTTGATTTTATGCACGTTAATTTTCATATTTGCACGATTTTCGGCTTTATGCACGCTAATCTTTTTATTTGCACGTTTACTTTAATAAAAAAAATTAAAAAGCCTAAGGAACTTTACCGTTTCCTCAGGCTTTTCATTTAATCGATTTTATAAAAATTTAAATTTCCCTTTTTTCATAACTAATGATGGGCCGCCAATCATATATAGGGAACGGTTGTCGATAACTTTCTTCATGAATGAAGCTTTTGTGCCAACCATTTTCTTCCCAAACGCAACTCCAATTGCATCGTCTTCCCCTAAAGAACAGACAGTACCTTTAATATCTGGCTTGAACGACTCCAACTCCGTTTTATTGCGAATAAGAGCCGTAATATTTTTGGCACAAACCTCTCCCTGCTGCATGGCAATTTGTGCAGTTGGAGGGTAAGGACGGTTAATTTCTTCGTTAATGATCAGAGCGCAATCCCCAATAATGAATACATCGTCATGACCCGGTGCTCTTAAATCCGGCTGAACCTTCACACGGCCGCGCATTGCCTCAAAGCCTGATTTCTCAATAAGTGAGTTACCACGTACACCAGCTGCCCAGATCACCGTTCCTGCTTTAATTTCTTCTACTTCTTCCTCGCCTTTTCCTACAATAATTCCATCAGGTGTACATTCTTTAATCGCAGTGCCAATGCGGAATTCAACGCCTTTTTTCTCCAAATGAGCCACAGCATACTCTACTAGCTCTGGATCAAACCCAGGAAGAACCATTGGTGCTGCTTCAACACAGATGACCTTTACCTTCTGGAAATCAACGTCATACTCTCTGCAAAGCTCTGGAATACGGTTTCCTAATTCACCAAGGAATTCGATTCCAGTGAAACCAGCTCCGCCAACAATAATGGTTAATCGCTCATCCTTTTTTACTGCTTCTGTATTATAAATGGCAAATTGATATTCGATATGCTCACGGATTTGCCGTGCAGAGTTCACGTTCACAATTGAAAAGGCATACTCTTTTAAGCCCTTAATGCCAAATGTTTCGGATTCACCGCCAAGAGCAACGACTAAATAATCATAATTAATCTCACCATTTGCAAGAATAACCTTTTTCTCTTCAGTTTTTACTTCAATTGCTGTATCTTTAATAAAATCAACCTTGTTTTGATCAATGACCGTTTTAATATCATATCTCACTCGGTCATGGTGAAGAGTTCCTGCAGATGCTTCATGCAGCCATGTTGTTTCATAGTGATAATCATTTTTGTTAACTAAGACGATATCGGCTTCATTGACCCCTATTGCCTTTTGTAATCGAGTCGCAGTCATTAAACCACCGTAACCTGCTCCTAATATAACAATCTTTTGCTTTCTCAATGTATATCTTCCACCTTTTAGAGATTTTAATTTATTATTACCGTTTCACGTTACTCTTAGTATCTTTAGGATATCAAAAGTTTGTGATGTAATTCACTAAAGATGTCAAAAAAAATTTAGAAATTTGTCACAAAAAATTAACATTCTATCTACCTTCATATTATTCGTTTTTTATATGGATTTCAAGCCTAAAAATAGAAGGGAAAAATATTCACGAAATTCAGATCATAACAAAAACAGAAAAAATGATTAAATGTTTCGTCTATTCGTAATATTTCTAACCAGGAGTGAGGTTTGGAAAAAAATATGTTATTATATACTTTAAATTGCACTATTATAGTTGGGGGGTTATGTAGTGAAAGAAGATCCAAAAGTGTATGATATAACGATTATTGGGGGAGGTCCTGCTGGTTTATTTACTGCTTTCTACGGCGGAATGAGGCAGGCTTCTGTTAAAATTATAGAAAGCTTGCCACAGCTTGGCGGCCAATTATCAGCCCTATATCCAGAGAAATACATATATGATGTAGCAGGTTTTCCAAAAGTCCGCGCTCAAGAATTAATTAATAATTTGAAAGAGCAAATGGCTAAATTTGAACCGGCAACTGCACTTGAACAATCTGTAGAGAAGCTTGAGAAGCAAGAAGACGGCATTTTTAAGCTAACAACGAATAGAGAAATACATTATACGAAAACAGTTATTATAACGGCAGGAAACGGTGCCTTCCAACCTCGACGCCTTGAATTAGAAAGTGCTGCACAATATGAAGGGAAAAACCTTCACTATTTTATTGACGACCTCAATCAATTTGCTGGTCAAAAGGTTGTTGTATTTGGCGGAGGGGACTCTGCTGTTGACTGGGCGCTTATGCTAGAGCCGATTGCTGAAAAGGTCACAATCGTTCACCGCAGGGATAAATTCCGTGCCCATGAGCATAGTGTTGAAAATCTTCACAATTCTAAAGTTAATATAAAAACACCATTTGTCCCAACAGAATTAATCGGCAAGGACAAAGGCATAAGCCAAGTAGTGCTAGAAGGTGCAGATGATAAGACAAAGGAAACGATCGATGTAGACGCAGTCATCTGTAACTACGGATTCGTTTCTTCCCTTGGTCCAATTAAAGAATGGGGTCTTAACATAGAGAAGAACTCGATCGTGGTCAATTCCAAAATGGAAACAAATATTCCAGGCATTTATGCAGCAGGAGATATTTGTACGTATGAAGGGAAAGTAAAGTTAATCGCATGCGGATTTGGTGAAGCACCTACTGCGGTCAACAATGCAAAGGCATATATTGATCCTAAAGCTAAAATACAGCCAATGCATAGCAGCTCTATGTTTGACTAATTAATTTAAGGGTGCCTTAAGGGGCACCCCCATTTGATTAACATTCCTCTGGTGTACCTGCCGCAGTGGCGGTTCTGAAGGAAGACCCGCATCCGCATGAGGCGATCGCATTCGGGTTATCAATCGTGAACCCGCCGCCCATCATCGATTGTTTATAATCAATTTTCGTTCCATTCAGGATCGGTGCGTCCTCTTTGCTAACAACAATTTTAATCCCATGCTGTTCGAATTGACTATCATTTTCTTCTACTTCATGGGCAAAACCCATTCCATAAGATAATCCGCTGCATCCCCCACCTTTTACAGAAACTCTTAATAAGGCATTTTCCTCTTCATTAGCCTTCATCATATCTTTAATTTGCGAAGCGGCAGCATCTGTCAAAATAACAACATCACTCACTTATCTTCACTCCTTTAATTCATTTATTATTGTCAATCGATAATTTAAACTTAATCACGGTATTAACTATGAAAACTATCCTCTTTCTATAATAGTATATACACTACAGTTCGTGACCTCAACTAATCAGTTTCAAACAAATTAATGACATTTGATGAACAGAAAGAGATGAATTAGTGCTTTTATCATGGAATAAAGTATAATTTTAGTTATAATGGTATATATAACTTACAGCAAAACTAAACCAAATTTCCTAGGAGGCGATCACAATGACAGAAATTGAACCCATCTTTGACAAAAAGTGCGAATGCAGAATGTGCAAAAAATCGTTTACTAGTAAAAAGCTGCGTTCCAGGTTTATAAAGGTAAAGAACTATGACACTGATTTCCGCCCTAACTATACCTCCGAGGAAGCCAATCCGATTCTTTATCACGTTGAAGTTTGCCCTCATTGCGGATTTTCTTCAACTAGCGATTTTTCTCCCTATTTTCCACCCGGAGCTGTTGAAGTCATACAAGCTCAGGTTTGCGATCAATGGAATCCCCATGATTTTGGACAAAAGCGTACATTAAGTGATGCCATCAAAACATATAAATTAGCCGTCTATTGCGGCCTGCTGAAGAAAGAGAAGCATATCACAATTGCAGGTATGTATATGAGGTTAGCATGGATCTATCGAAGCCTGGAAAATGAGGAACAGGAGCAAAGATTTTTGAAGCTGGCAACAAAATCGTATGTAGATTCTTATATGGCAGATGATTTTAGAGGTACACAAGTATCTGAAGTGAAGCTTATGTATTTAATAGGCGAGCTTTCTAGGCGAACGCATCGAAATGACCAAGCTGTTAAATTCTTTTCAAAGGTGATTGAACAGCAAAATCGGTCAATCGAATCTGGTATTATCGAAATGGCTAGAGAAAGATGGTATGAAATGCGTGACAGCCAGAAGACTGCTAAGCAAGCTTAAGAAAAGGGTGATAAGAAGAAATGCCAGCCTTCTCGTAACAATTTGAAGCTTGTTATGATGAACGGCAAAACCTTTTTATCACCCTATTTTTTAGTTATATTAAAACATAGGATTTTCCTCTAAATATTGATAGATATTTTGAACTAGTTCATCAGGAGTTTCCCCTGTAACTACCTCGCCATTTACGAGAGCAAATAAAGCAGATGCACATTTTCCGCAATAGCCTAAACATCCATATTCAATAACATCGAGGTCATAATCCTTCTCTAATATTTCAAGCGCCTTTTGAGATCCGCTTGCCAAATTGCTGACACAAAACTCTATGATGGGCTTTATCACTACGATCACCTCAGCCTGAAGCTATCAATCCGAATACTTCATATTTAAACATAAACCCTTTTTCATGCTACCTTTTTTCAGCTATTTCTGCAATGATTTTCACTTTTATTATGTTAACCGTTATATACGCACTTGTTCTTGAAGGTTTTTGTCTCGAAAAAAACGTTCAGTGGATAAATGAGCAGCAATTCATAATAAAAAAGGGACAAATATAAAACTTTACTAATACAACATATGCCTAGTATTGTCAAGCTGCATTCCTATTAAGGTTGTGATTTTATGACAATTTAGTTATACTTTCTATGGGATAAGCGTTTTACATATACTATTTCAGCAAAGCTTTTTAGAACGGGACATAAAGGGGATACAATATGAAAAGTCTTGTAATACTTGGCGGTGGCTATGGCGGGATGAGAGCAATTGAACGTCTTCTTCCCAATCAGCTGCCAGACGATGTTTCCATTACTTTAATCGATCGAGTACCTTATCATTGTTTGAAAACAGAATATTACGCATTAGCTGCTGGGACAATCTCTGATCAGCATGTAAGGGTAGCCTACCCTGAACACCCAAGACTCGATGTGAAATTTGGCGAAATCACAGGCATTGATCTTAGTAACAAAAAGGTTAACTTGCTTGAAGGCACATCGGTTCATTATGATGATTTAATTATCGGTTTAGGCTGTGAGGATAAATATCATAATGTGCCTGGTGCAGATGAATTCACTTTAAGCATTCAAACCATTGAAAAATCTCGTGCAACCTACCAAGCTTTAAATAACTTAACTCCAGGGTCTGTTGTTGGAATTGTTGGTGCTGGATTGAGCGGGGTTGAAATTGCATCAGAACTGCATGAAAGCCGTTCGGATTTAAACATTAAATTATTTGACAGAGGGAGCCATATTCTTTCTGCCTTTCCTGAAAGATTAAGCATGTATGTTGAAAACTGGTTTAACAGCCATGGCATAGAGATTGTCAGTCATTCTAATATTACACGTGTAGAAAAAAATGTTCTTTTTAATCATGATGAGCCCGTTCCATGTGATGCAATTGTATGGACTGCCGGCATTCAGCCTAATAAGGTCGTTCGTGATTTGGATGTTGAGAAGGATCCACAAGGGCGTGTTGTTCTTACTAAGCATCATAACCTTCCTGGGGATGAACATGTGTATGTTGTTGGGGATTGCGCAAGCCNNCAAGTGCCCAGCTGGCTGAAGGACAGGCCGAGCAAATTGTGCAAATCCTATTGAAACGTTGGAAAGGTGAAGAACTTCCTGAATCACTGCCAACGATAAAGCTAAAAGGTGTACTTGGCTCCCTTGGCAGTAAGCACGGATTTGGAGTCGTAGCTGATCGTGCCATTACAGGCCGAGTAGCTCGACTTCTTAAATCAGGAATTCTTTGGATGTATAAATTTCACCGGGGCTAAGAAAAGCAGAAGCGCCATTAAAAATGAGCATCTCCTTTTAGGAAATGCTCATTTTTTCTACTCTGCTTTATATCCGTATTTCTCCATCACTGAATAAACGGTTTTCAGCTTTGGATTGCCTTCCCCCACTACTTCATCTTCAATTAAGACGACCGGATAAAACATATCCTCTTCAATCACCCTTTGAGCAAACTCCTGTTTCTCGGCTTCTTCGGGTGGATTGTGGATATCCACATACGTAATTTTGAAAGGCTGATCTGGATACTTTCGGCCAAGTGCAGCCTGAAGCCACTCATATGTTTCCTTTGAGGAAGGAAGGTTTACACAGCTTGGACATAATACCTCCGCTCCATAAACAGTTAATTCCACTTGTCTTTGCATTCCCTTTTCCCCCTTAAAATGAATCTTATATTCATTTTACATGATTATGACGGTAGAAACCTTAGTAATTTTTCATTTGAGCGGAAATCCATTTCTTTAAATAGATTTTTCCCCTCATAATGATTATAATAAATATAAAGAAAGGAGTAGATTTAAATGGCTGAACAAACAACAATGCTTGAGCAAGTTCAAGAAGTATTAGATAAATTGCGCCCATTCCTTCTACGCGATGGAGGAGACTGCGAACTAGTTGATGTAGAGGATGGAATTGTGAAACTGCGCTTACTTGGCGCATGCGGTACTTGCCCAAGTTCAACAATCACACTAAAAGCAGGTATTGAACGTGCTTTATTAGAAGAAGTACCTGGTGTTGTAGAGGTTGAACAAGTATTCTGATGCTTAATACGGTCAAAAGCGATGTCTCGTCTGACATCGCTTTTTTTTAATTACATAGAAGACTGTTTCGTGATTCAGTATAGACCTGACTGCCAACCTGATCAATTTTCAAGCTGCGGCAATCCATTTCTGGAAACAGCTTGGATAATCCTTCTGCCACAGCTTTTCCTTCGCCTTCTTCAGCCAAGCATAGCACAGTTGGACCCGCACCGCTCAAAGCTACCCCAAATGCGCCAAGATCAATTGCTTTTTCCTCAATAATGGCCATATGAGGAACTAGCTCTTTTCGATAAGGATGATGGTATAAATCTGCCTTCATCATTTTTCCAGCAAGCTCAAAGTTGCTGCTAAATAGAGCGGCAATAAGAACATTTCCGATGGCACCCGCTTGTACAGCTTCACTATAGGAAAGGCTGCTAGGTAAAACACCTCGGGATTCCTTCGTTAAAAGTTCTTCTTTCGGCACAACGGCAATTACATCAAGTGCTAAATGGCTAAAGACTTCAGCGCTTACTTCTTCGCCTCTTTGACAGCCGACAACTAGTCCCCCTAAGAGGGAGGCGCCGACATTGTCAGGATGCCCTTCGATTCTAGAAGCCAATTCCAATTTCTCCTGATCTGATAAATGAAGTTTGCAGAGTGTATCCGCTAATTCAATTCCTGCTACAATGGCTGCGGCACTGGAACCTAGCCCTCTTGCAAGCGGAATATCACTTTTTACGCTTATCTTACAGCCAGGCAGCTTTTGATTATACTTTTCTGCTGTTTTCATAGCAATTTGGATTATATAATTCGTTTCATCTTTTGGAAAAACATTTAAGTGCTCTGATATTGGGACAATCCCCCAATGATCTGCTCCTTCAACCTCTAGAGTTAAATATACATTCAGGGCAAGGCCAATCGAATCAAATCCTGGGCCTAAATTTGCAGAGCTTCCCGGGACTTTAATGATGAGCATTTCACCTTCGCTCATACATGGACAACTCCCTTTATATGTTCAGCCACCGCAACTTCATCATTAGGAAGCACAATTGGCTTAATAGGGCTGCATTCGATCGCCACATTCGGATCCTTAAGGCCATTTCCAGTAAGAATGGCAACCACTCTAGAATGCTGCGGAATTTCTCCACTTCGCAGTTGTTTATAAATTCCAGCTAAAGAGGCACATGAGGCCGGTTCAGCGAAAATCCCTTCTGTAGAAGCGAGCTTTCTATACATATAGAGAATTTCTTCATCACTTACTTCGTCTATTTTCCCATTCGATTCCTCTAATGCCGCATTGGCTAAATTCCAGCTTGCAGGATTGCCGATCCGAATCGCAGTCGCAACGGTTTCAGGATTTTCAAATACTTTATTATGAACGATTGCAGCAGCACCTTCTGCTTCAAATCCATGCATTTTTGGGAGCCCTGTTTGCTTTGCTTCATTGTATTCCTTAAAGCCCTTCCAGTAAGCACTAATGTTGCCTGCATTACCGACAGGGAGTGCAAGAATATCCGGTGCTTTGCCGCCAAGCTGATCACATATTTCAAACGCACCTGTTTTTTGGCCTTCAAGGCGGTATGGGTTCACAGAGTTTACGAGAGTAATAGGTTCTGTTTCACTGATTTTTCTAACCATTGCCAATGCTTGGTCGAAGTTTCCTTCAATTGAGATAATTTCTGCTCCATACATAACAGCCTGTGCAAGCTTGCCCATCGCAATTTTCCCCTCTGGAATAACGACGATGCAACGAAGGCCAGCTCGTGCCGCATAAGCTGCTGCAGCTGCCGATGTATTCCCTGTGGATGCACAAATGACGGTTTCACTGCCCTCTTCTTTTGCTTTCGCTACAGCCATAACCATTCCACGGTCTTTAAACGAGCCAGTCGGGTTTGTTCCTTCCGTTTTCACGTAAAGGTCAATTCCCCATTCATCAGAAAGCTTATCAAGTCTAATTAATGGTGTATTACCTTCATTCAAAGTTAGTAATGGTGTGTTTTCGTTAATCGGTAAATATTCTTTATAGGCTTTTAGTAATCCTTCCCATCTCATACACTTGCGCTCCCCTCAACTCGATACGAGCTTTCGATAGTTTTAACAGCTTGTAAATCTCTTAATTTAACTAAAATATCCTGATAATCTTGTAATGAAGCCTGATGGGTAACCAAAACGATCTCAGCAAGCTCTTTATTTTTCAGTGGCAATTGAAGAATCTTTTCAAAGCTGACATGATGTTCAGAGAAAATGGAAGTAATATTCGCGAAAACGCCTACTTCATCTTTTACATGCAAGCGTAAGAAATATTTCGAGAAGATTTCATTTGCATCCTTCAACTGCTTTTCAAATTGCGGAGTAATAGCGCTTTTTCCAGTTACACCTAAACGCATATTTTTCATAACCTGAACTAAATCTGACACTACGGCTGTAGCTGTTGGCAAGCTTCCAGCTCCTGGTCCATAAAACATCGTTTCGCCCACAGCTTCTCCGTGAACGTAAACAGCATTGAATTCATCATGAACAGATGCAAGTGGATGTGTGTCAGCTAATAAAGTCGGCTGAACACTGACTGCCACTTTATCCCCATCTCTTTCGGCCATCCCGATCAGCTTCATCGTATAGCCAAGCTGGCGGCCATATTGTAGATCTTCCTCTGTGATACGAGAAATCCCCTCAGCCTTCACATCATCTAAATCTATTTCCATGGAAAAACCAAGCGTTGCTAGTATAGCCATTTTTCTTGCAGCATCTAGTCCCTCAACATCAGAGGTCGGATCAGCCTCTGCATAGCCTAATTCCTGTGCTTCCTTTAGAACATCCTCGTAGGCACTGCCATTCTTGCTCATTTTTGTTAAGATAAAGTTCGTTGTTCCGTTCACAATCCCTATCATTTTCGTAATTCTATCTGAAGCCAAACCATCTACAAGGCTTCTTAAAATTGGGATCCCGCCGCCAACACTCGCCTCGTAAAATAGATCACAGTCATGCTCTGATGCAACTTTCAAAAGCTCAGAACCATGTACAGCCATTAAATCCTTGTTAGCCGTTACGACATGCTTTCGACTTTTCAAAGCCTTCGTGATGTAATTTTTTGTATCACCGATACCGCCCATTACTTCAATAATGATATCAATTTCAGGGTCATTGATAATATCTTCCGGATCTGTCGTTAACTTGTCAGCAGCTATTTCCACTGATCTTGCTTTATTTAAATCCTTTACTAGGATCTTCTTCACTTTTACGGGACAGCCTATTTGATGCATAAGCTTATCCTGATGATTTTCAATAATGGTGACAACACCAGTACCAACCGTTCCTAATCCTAATAAACCGATCGAGATTGCTTTCACTTTCATTCCCCTCCTAAGTTGTTCACTCTATATGTACATTTGTATTTGTATAGTAGACATTATAGAGGGAAATATCCTTTTTTACAATAGTTATTTTCAGACTAATATGTATGTAATCGCTTACTGCCGAGGATTTATAGAAATTTTTTATAAAAAAAAAGCGACATGAATAAAGTCGCTTCGAAAATGGCATTGGGACAATAAACTGTCACATTATTTTTTCAGCCATCCGATGATAGGTATTCTAAACTTTTGTACAGGCACTTCTGCAAAGTCATAGAAGCTCCCTAAAAAGCGCTCGTGCTCATTGGATTGCTGCAGAAACTTTTGCAGTCTTTCCTCCAATACTTTTTTCTCTTGCTCTGAGGATGCTCCATAATATGATTCAATGCAATAAAAATAATGAAGCGGACACAAAAGGCGGGCAAAAAAGAGCCTCCACGAGAATGAGGTTAAAGGAACGATGCTTTGGTAATCCCTCATAAATTGCCGGAGCTCTGGCTCGTACGTTTTTATATTGCGGAAATATTTCTCTCTCGCCCATTCAGCTAGATCTCTTGAGGAATGATCAAAAACCCAATCAAATGGATTTTTTATATAATAAGTATGGTCCCATGTTTTTGCCGTGAATCGTATATGGCAAATCGTCCCGCTATCAATTGCACCTGGGTTATCGTCAATTTCTGTGTCCACCAAATATTGAATGGCATTTTCAGCAATTCCCCTATAATAAGGAAATGATTCCAAAAACATCTTATCAAATTCATGTTCTGGCTGTTGAAAGAGCATCTCATTCCATACTTTTTCCATTTGATCCAATCTAGTTTCCCATAATTGCTTCCACTGGCCAATCCTGCTAACCTTCTTTACGGGAAACGAAACTGTTCTGCCCCTAAAATGAAACTTCGCAAGCTTTCTGCCGCTTCGCTGTAACCTTCGATTTTGTACTTGATTTTGTACTTGTTTGTTCATAAGGACACAATATCTTCCATTTTCCCATTCACTAAATTGTTTTCCTTCCTTTGTCTTTAAAAAAGTACTGCAATGTTTTTCACCAGTCTTAACTAGATGGTCTGTCAGCAAATTTAATTCATTAAGCTCGTCTTCCTCCATTCCGCCAATCGGGACAAGAATATAAATTTGTTCCTGATTCCTGTATGCTTGATACTTTCCAATCCTTACTTCATCATTAGCCTGCAGCCCGTATTGCGTTTTAAGAAGCTTTATCATTTCATACCTCCTTATAAGGTAATGAATCCCTTTAACGAAAATATATGTAGAGCAACAGCAAAACTTGTGCTTTTCTTGAATAAGTAACAGTGGGCAGGAAAAGCTGAGGAGGATGTCCAACCTTCGTCTTCCATAACAGAGAACGATGGAATAATTTCTATAAATAGGTTATATATATATTGAAACTAACAGGAAAAAGGTGGAGCCGATGAATGAAGAAAAACGTGTAGATTTGATTGAGCAAACAGCGCGCAAATGGCTGCAGGAACGAGGAGTATCCATACAAGATATTGCGGAATTAGTCTTTTTCCTCCAAGAAAAGTATCATCCAGATTTACAAATGTCAGTTTGCATTGAAAATGTGGAACGTGTCCTCTCCAAAAGGGAAGTCCAAAACGCAGTCTTAACTGGCATCCAGCTCGATATGCTTGCTGAAAAGAAACAGCTGTTAGAACCGCTTCAGCATGTAGTCGAAATTGATGAAGGTCTGTATGGCGTGGACGAAGTATTGGCTTTATCCATTGTGAATGTATATGGGTCTATTGGTTTTACTAATTTTGGCTATATCGACAAGCTTAAACCTGGCATTTTAAAGGACCTTAATGATAAATCTTCAGGGAAAGTTCATACTTTTTTAGATGATATTGTTGGAGCGATTGCAGCGGCTGCATCGAGCAGGTTGGCGCATAGGGCGAATGGGACGAAGTAGAATTTCATCTAAAAAATTTTAATCAGAAAAAACGGATGGGCAACATTTTTCCATCCGTTTTTAGTTCTTTATTTTTAGGTTATTCTCGTATTACCATCCATTATTTCCCTTCACTCAAATCTTCTCCATCTCTTTTTGAATTGACTTTTAATTCCAGTAGTACTTGTCACAAGATCATTCATGTTGAGTATAATAACAAAAATCAATAGTTTTAGAGTATTTTACAAAGGGAATAAATGTGAAAAACCCGTTCTATATTGAGAATTAAATAATATCTTTATAAAGAAAATACGATTTAATATTAATTGAAAGGAGTAAAGTATGATCGTAGATATTCATAATCATATTTTATATGATCTAGATGATGGTCCAAAAAACCAGGAAGAAACGATATTACTCGCTAAACAAGCTGTAGAATCAGGAATAAACCATGTTATTGCAACCCCACATCATATGCATCAACTTAATGATCATCTTTTTGAAAATGCTCCTTCTACCATTCTTTCAATGGTGGAGAAAGTGAATCAAATTTTAAAAGAAAATAAAATACCTTTAACAATATACCCTGGAATCGAATTTCATTTACATGACAACATTCAATATGATATTCAAAACAATTTGGATCACTTTCTAACTTTAAATGATACTGGTAAATATATACTTATTGAGCTTCCAAGCCGCCATTATCCCGCTCATACAGAAAATACTCTTTATGAATTACAAAGAAAAGGTCTTTCTCCTATACTTGCTCACCCTGAAAGAAATAGATTTTTGAGAAGACATCCAGAAAGAATTTTTCATATGGTACAACAAGGTATATTAGTCCAAATTACAGCGGGTAGTATTACTGGAACTTATGGCAGGCGATTAAAAAATTTCTCGTTGCATTTATTAAATCATTATCTTGTTCACTTTGTTGCCTCTGATGCTCACCATCATATTCGCCGTAAATTTGAACTAATGGATGCTTATAAATTTATAGAAAATAATTATTCCTTAGAATACCGAAAGTCTCTTGAAGCAAATGCCATTCATGCTTTGGCAGGAACTAACTTCAATATAATTGAGCCAAAATTCATCGAAAAAAAATTGCACTATTTCTTCTAATTAATAATCCCCTCCTTCAAACAACAGCAAATAACTCATTTTTTTAAAACTTGTGTCTCACTTTTTTTTGCATTAGTCATTTATTTTCATTTTATAGGAGGTATTCATTTTGAAAAAAATGATAGATTTAATCGGATCATTCTTATTAATACTTATTTTATCTCCCCTAATGGTTTCTATTTCCATCATGATTTTTATTAATATGGGGTCACCCATTTTGTTTAAGCAAGTCCGTCCTGGTCTTAAGGGAAATCCATTTAATATTTATAAATTTAGAACAATGAAAGAAAAATTTGATGAAAATGGGAAAATGTTGCCGGGGGATTTGAGATTAACTAAAACAGGAATAGTGTTAAGAAAATATAGTTTAGATGAATTACCCCAATTGTTTAATGTAATTAAAGGAGACATTAGTTTAGTCGGCCCCCGCCCCTTATTAATGGAATATTTACCTTTGTATACTAAAGAACAAGCCAGAAGGCATGATGTTAAGCCAGGAATCACGGGATGGGCGCAAGTGAACGGGCGAAATACAATAAATTGGGATGAAAAATTCAAGTTAGATATTTGGTATGTAGATAATCAATCCATTTTCCTTGACCTAAAAATAATGGTTACTACTATTATAAAAGTTATAAAAAGAGAAGGGGTCAGCGCAGAAGACCATTACAGTATGGAACGCTTCAAGGAATAAACAAATAGCAATACTATTTAAACTTGTACCTATATATTAGGTTTTTTTATTTGATTTAATTTAATTTAATGAGGTGTTTATTTGAAAAAAATCCTAATTACCGATGTTGGTGTTGCCCCAGCGGAAAATGTTATTAAGTCATGGAATCAGTCAATTATGAAAGAAGAAATTGTTGGTGTGTCTAGAAACCCGGTTAATCTTTTTACATCTAAGACTCAAATGAAACGACACATCCCATATGAATATGTTTTTGGAAAGGAATATAAAAAGTCATTATTAAGGATCTTGGAAGAAGAAAAGCCAGAACTAGCAGTTTTTATGAGTGACAGGGAAATCTTAGAGGCATCGAAATTTCGCAATGAAATTACTGCGATTGGAACCAAATTATTTATGCCAAGCCATGAGGTAATTGACAACTGTACAGATAAATATAAATCTTATAAAGTCTGGCAAGCTGAAGGAATCAAAGTCCCAAAGACTATTGTAATAAATAACGAATCTGACTTAAAAACAGCATTTTCTCACCTAGGGAATAAGGAAGGGAATGTTTGGCTGAGGTGTACAGTTGGAGCGGGAGGAAGAGGAGCATTACCTACTAATGACTATGATTTCGCAAAAAACTGGATTGACACTTATAAAGGCTGGGGAACCTTTACTGCTTCAGAATTGCTTCAGTCTGATAAAACAGTAACATGGCTATCCATTTGGTATGAAGGCGAATTAGTTGTTGCTCAGACGAGGCGAAGAAAATCTTGGGGATTTGCAAACCGGACATTATCCGGTGTGACAGGAATAACCGGAGTAGGAGAAACATACTCAAACGAAATTGTCGATAGAGTTTCTATGGATACAATATTAGCAATTGATAAAATGCCTCATGGAGTTTTTGGTGTAGACATGACATATGATCAGAATAATTTTCCGAATCCTACAGAAATCAACATGCGCTTTTTCACGACCTGCTATTTCTTTACAGAAGCTGGTTTAAATATGCCTGAAATATACAAAAACATTATTCTATATAATGAGTTTCCATCCCTTGATAAAAAAATGAATCCTCTTCAAGACGGTCTTCTTTGGATACGGGATATGGATAGGGAACCGGTTTTGACATGTGAGAAAGAGATTTACAAAGGAATTCTTAAACTATGAGTTATTCTTTAGGTTGAATAGTAAAAAGGGAGCCGCTATATCCTTTCAAAATATAGCGGCTCCCTTTTGGTAAAATACGGGGAAATAACCTTGATCAAACGTTACTCGCCATATTTAATGTCTTTATTAATATTTTCTATCACCCTATCTTGATCATCTAAAGCAAGATTTGACCCTGATGGAACGTAATGATACAGCATCCAATATGAATTTATCTCTTAGCTATTTGGATTTGATTGTCGGTATACGCCAAATCTGTATTTAATAAATATACCGATTACATATATCATGCTGTGCAACTATTGAAAAAATTAAAGTTTTATATATTTTTTTGAGTAATGTTTATTTTGTCGTGTATTTCTTGTATCAAATACTATATTAGATTTATTCATAATCAAGTCATAATCAAATCCACTATGATTTGTAGCAATTACCGTTAAATCTGCTTGCTCGACAAGTTCTTTATTCAACTTTTCTGTTTTATAAATGTTACCATTCAGCTTAAAATTCTTTACATAAGGATCAACGACAGACCACGCTGCTCCGTATTTCGTAAGTTTATCTAAAATCGGCAGGACCGGAGATTCACGGTAATCGTCAATATCTTTCTTATACGCAACACCCAGTACAAGAATTTTCGCACCTTTTAGTGTTTTTCCTTGATCATTTAAGATTTCGATGCATCGCTTTACAATGAAGTCCGGCATGTTGTCATTAATTTCTCCAGCTGTTTCAATTAATCGAGTGTGATAATTATATTCGCGTGCTTTCCATGTTAAGTACCATGGGTCAATTGGTATGCAATGACCACCTAAACCAGGACCTGGATAAAACGGCATAAATCCATATGGTTTAGTTGCTGCTGCATCGATCACTTCCCATACATCAATTCCCATCTTGTCACAAAGAATTGCCATTTCATTAGCTAGGGCAATGTTAATATTTCTGAAAGTGTTTTCAAGGATTTTTTCCATTTCAGCGACCGCCGGGCTTGAAACTTTATGAACAGATCCTTCTAAAACATTTTCATATAAAGTAGCAGCTACTTCCGTACAAGTTGGTGTCATGCCTCCAACTACTTTTGGGGTATTTTTTGTATTAAAGTCTTTATTCCCCGGATCAACACGTTCCGGAGAATAAGCGAGAAAGAAATCTTTTCCACAAATTAGTCCTGATTCTTCCAAAATTGGTTTAATTAATTCTTTTGTTGTTCCGGGATATGTGGTACTTTCTAAGACCACTAACATTCCTTTTTGAAGATAATTTGCAATCGCTTTTGTAGAGCTTTCTACATATTTCATGTTTGGCTGTTTGTAAATATCTAATGGGGTGGGTACGCATATTGCCACAGCATCTACGCCTTTAATAAATGAATAATCTGATGTAGCCACCAATTTCCCATTGCTGACTAAAGAGTGTAAGTCTGCAGGAATAACATCTCCTATATAATTCTCACCCTGATTGACTTTTTTCACTTTTTCTTCTTGTAAATCGAAGCCGATTACTTTATAACCTGCTTTTGCCTTTTCAACCGCAAGGGGTAAGCCTATGAAGCCTAACCCGACTACGCCGACTGTGGCTGTTTTATTGCTAAACTTTTCAATTAGGCGAATAGCTGCCAGATTTTCTGTCAATTTTTCCGACATATCATTCCTCCTCGAATACTAATTGGTCTATTTTTTCTTAGCAATAAATCCACAAACTACAATCCCAAATCTGATTGGTGGCGTCTTGTCACTCGATTTTGAGGAATATTAGTGTGAAGAATGACTATATTTTGAAATGATATTACTTATCAATTTTATGTTTTTTTATTAGATTAGCCGCTACAAAGTGATCGAATAGTAATCTATGGTCTCAACTTATCTTAAGCCAAGGAAATCTTAAAACACTAATATTTTCCCGTTTCTTGCAACTGGGGTTTACTAATGACAAATATCCAATTTATGTTTTTATCATGATGTGATTTTACCTCTTCAAAGAAATCATTTAGTATGGATAATGCTCCTCTATTTTCGTTATGAACATTAAAAACCATAATATTTATTTTTTTACCTTCTTCCAAATTAATTATTGTCTTTGTCCACCACTTTTGAAAGATATTTTAATAAATCATCCCTTAACTCGTCACGTTGAAGAGCAAATTCGATCGTCGTCTGGATAAAACCCATCTTCTCCCCCACATCATAACGAACCCCTTCAAAATCATACGCATAAACTGCTTCATATTGATTTAATTTTGCGATAGCATCCGTTAATTGAATCTCCCCCGCAGCTCCCGGCTCTTGAGTACTAAGTATCTTAAAGATTTTGGGGCTAAGTATATAACGGCCTAAAATCGCAAGGTTTGAAGGTGTATCATCTTTATGTGGTTTTTCAACAAGACTGTGTACATTGAATAGACGGCCGCCAATTTCTTTCCCATTAACGATGCCATATCTTGAAACCTCTTCATCGCGAACGTTTTGCACACCAAGGATCGATACTTTATACCGATCATATTGTTCGATCATTTGCTTTAAACATGGTTTTTCTGCCTGGACAATATCATCGCCTAGCAGCACAGCAAATGGTTCATTGCCAATAAAATTCCGCGCACACCAAATGGCATGCCCCAACCCTTTCGGCTCCTTTCGTCTAATGTAATGGATATCAACAAGATTCGAAGATTTTTGAACTTCATTATATAAGTCTACTTTTCCTTTGTTAAATAGATGTTGTTCCAATTCAAATGAATAATCAAAATGATCTTCTATTGCTCTTTTTCCCTTCCCTGTCACAATAATTATTTCTTCAATTCCTGACTGAACTGCCTCTTCAACAATGTATTGAATGGTTGGCTTATCAACAATAGGCAGCATTTCTTTTGGCATTGCTTTTGTAGCAGGAAGAAAACGCGTACCAAGTCCTGCAGCTGGAATAATTGCCTTGTTGATTTTCATATACACCACCCTTTTTAATTCCAAGTAGCGAATAATAAAATTTACTCACTAATAATACTTTTTTCCCTTGCTGAGTAAACACAACAGCTAAATTTGCGCAAGTAATAATTTCATTGTCAAGTTTCCTATGTACCTAGGCAAAGCACTAGCAAGGAAGTCCTCCCTGAAAAATTGAAATTTCTCATGAATGATATCGATATTATTAAAAACATATTAAAGCTCCTCGCAACTGTAATCATATGTTACAGGATGAGATAAAAATTACTTTATTCACAATCCTCTCTAAAAATCTTCGAATGAATTTATTTCCAAAGTGTCCTGTAGCACTGTTACCAAGATTGCCTTACCTATAATTCTTCTCATAGGATATCCCCTGTAATTATATTTCCGATATTTTCTATCACTCTGTTTTGATCTTCTGAAGAAAGATTCGACCCGGATGGAATGCAGATGCCTCTATTAAACAATGAAACAGAAAAGTTTTCTTTTTCAAAATGGTCATAGCATTGGCAATCCTTAAATACAGGCTGTATGTGCAGAGGCTTCCAAATTGGCCTAGCCTCAATATTTTGTTCACTTAATAATTTTATTAGTTGAAAAGGTCTAATATTGATAATATTGTTATCCATTGTGAATGCTGTTAGCCATCTATTAGACTTTGTATACTTTAATTCTGGCACAAATTCGATTCCGGGAATGCTACCCAGCTTTTCTTCATATCTATTAAAAATATTTCTCCGCAAATGGATTCGCTCATCCAGAGCTTCCAGCTGAGCTCTACCTATCCCTGCTAATATATTGCTCATTCGATAGTTATAACCCACATATTTATGCTCGTAATGGATTTCTAGTTCTCGCGCTTGTGCCGATAAAAATCTAGCCCTTTTTAAACCGTCAATATTGTCAGAAACGAGTGCTCCTCCCCCTGACGTAGTAATAATTTTGTTGCCATTAAAAGAATAGATTCCATATTCACCAAAGGTTCCAGTTTGCTTTCCTTTGTACAGGCTTCCCATTGATTCAGCAGCATCTTCAATGATTGGAATGTTATAATGACTGCATAAACTTATGATTTCATCTAGTTTTGCAGGCTGGCCAAATAAATGTACAACAATCACTGCTTTTGGTAATTTATTTATTTTTTTCGCATCATTCAAAGCTTTTTCTAATGCAATTGGAGATAAATTCCATGTTTCTGGTTCAGAATCTATGAATATAGGAATAGCACCTTGATATATAATTGGATTTGCACTTGCAATAAACGTTAGAGTTGAGCAGAAAACGATGTCCCCTTTTCCAACTCCTAGCAAATCAAGAGCCAAATGAATAGCAGCCGTACCAGAACTTAATGCTACCGCATCTTTTGAACCTACATATTGGGTAATTTCCTTTTCAAAGCTGTCTACATTTGGGCCTAACGGAGCAACCCAATTTGATTCAATAGCCTGATTAATATACTCTTGTTCTTTACCTGTTAAATGGGGTGTGGATAATGATATTTTTTTCATCAGTTTACACCTCCAAGGTTTTGTATTTAATGAAAAATTCTATTTCGATAAAACACTCCGATAGGCCGGAAAAAAATTCGGATTATAAGAATCATACTTTGAAGCAATTTCATTTAACTGTTCAAAAACCTTTTGATCATGTATATTCGTTCCAAGATAGTAGGAATAATGATCGCTATTAGAAAACGTTGATTTATATCGAAATAAACCATCATTTTCCTCATATCCCCCACCTAAGTGAAGCAACTTTGCACCTTTTTCTTGGCAAAATCTGATCATAAAATCAAACAAAAAATTATTCGGTTTTAAATTCAAGTAATCAGGATGAGAAGCACCAAATTGATAGTGAGCAAATTCCATTCCAATTAATAAAATGATTCCTCCAACCACTTGATTTTGATAATTGGCAAATAGAAGATAAGACTCATACAATGAATCTTCAGATAGTAACTCACTAAAGAAGGATTTATGAAAATAATAATATTTAGATGAATTGGTTCTTTTCATCGTTAATTCATACAATTGTTGAAATTTTGTGATATTTGTTAAGGTTTTAGTTGCAATTTCAGCGGATAAGCCTAAATTTTTAGCTTTAGTAATATTTCTTTGGTTATTTTTAGAGTAGCCCTTCCAAAGATCGTTGTACGACTTTTTAAGATCTATAGCAATTGTTTTTCTAATATATCGCGTAGTCATTACTTTATTTACGTATTCTTTATTGTTATATAAAGGATGAAGACGTACCATTTCAGCAACAACATTATTACTTTTGCAATATTCAGAAAAGTAAATGCAGAAGTTTACTATCTCATCATTGCTTCCTTCAACATAGTGGCCACCATACCCATATGGGGTTATTATATCTTTATATTGATTATCTAAAATTGGAATATCACGTAATATAAATGGGTACAAAATTTTTGTGTCAGCACGCTCATAGAATGCAGCTTTTGCCTTTCCTTGTTCATGTCTTGCAAAAAGCTGAGCATATTTTTGGGAGTAGAAAACATCTAGATACTTAAAATTTGTTAAAGCCTCATCCCATTCTTCCTTAGTATCTAAAATTATAAATCTACTTTCTCTCGAAGCCCCCGTTTTTGTTCCCATAAAATTGTACATGGTGGCATGGCCTTCAAAATTTATGCCTTCCTTTTTCAGCACCTTCATTAATGTTAGGAAGATAATCTTCATATCTAACCAAAGACTTTGGTTTTCTACATACCAAACATCTAATATAAATCTTTCTTCCCATGATAATTCATTTCTCCCATTTACTTGTGCCCAGCCTGTTATCCCTGGACGAACAAGATGTCTTTTAGACTGTTCCGCGCTATAAAGAGCGAGGTATTCCACTAGCAAAGGTCTGGGACCAACTAGACTAATATCTCCCTTAAGTACATTAATTAATTGTGGTAATTCATCTATACTATATTTCCTTAACCATTGACCAAAAGGAGTTATCCGCATTTCATCGGACAATTGATTGCCATTTTCATCCTTTAAGTCTGTCATTGAACGGAATTTATATAAATAAAAAGGTTTTTCATTAAGCCCTGGTCTAATCTGTTTAAAGATAATAGGCGATCCTAATTTCATATAAACCATTAATGATACGATCACAAATGACGGGGACAAGATGATTAATAATAAAACAGCTGATAATAGATCTATGCATCTCTTCATAATACATCTCCATTAAAAATACAAATTTACTTTAATACGTTAATTGCTTTACCCCCGCCTGCCCACTTATACTTTTTGTCCTTTCTGCCCTGCAATATTTAATAACTGATTTCGAATTTCCTCTCTATCCATGTTTTTGTAATCCGAAATTAATTGTTCAATCGGCTCAATTTCAATAGGACTGGCTTTTCCAATATAAATATTTGAATGAACTTGTTTGTCTATCAATTCATCTGCAGCTAGAAGCTCCTCAAACATTTTTTCACCTGGACGAACCCCTGTAAAGATAATTTCTATATCATCTAGCCGATAGCCTGATAATCGAATTAATTTATGAACGAGATCGATAATTTTTACTGGGTTGCCCATATCAAGAATAAAGATTTCCCCACCATTTGCTAACGCACCCGCTTGAATAACTAATCTCGCAGCTTCAGGTATGGTCATAAAGTAGCGAACCATTTCAGGGTGTGTTACTGTTACTGGACCACCTTTATTTATTTGCTTTATAAATAATGGAATCGCACTTCCTCTGCTACCTAAGACATTGCCAAATCTTACTGCTACAAATTTTGTTTGGCTTGTTTCATCAAAATCTTGAATGATCATTTCCGCCAATCTTTTTGTGGCACCCATTACTCCAGTTGGATTGACAGCTTTATCTGTTGAGATCATTACGAAAGCACCTACTTTATGAAAATGGGAGGCTTCGGCTAAGTTTTTTGTCCCGATCACATTATTTTTTATAGCCTCATCTGGGTTCCACTCCATGAGATGTACATGTTTATGTGCGGCTGCATGATAAATAATATCAGGCTGATATTTTCCTATAATATCAAATATTCTCTCGCGATTTTGAATATCAGCTATTTCTGTAATAAATACTAACTGTTCTCCATACTCCTCTTTCATCTCAATATCAATGTTATAAATACTGTTTTCACCATGGCCTAATAGGATCATTTTGGCTGGTTTAAACTTTGCAATTTGCCTGCATATTTCCGATCCAATTGAACCTCCTGCTCCAGTTATTAAAATCACTTTGTCGATAATCGAGTCGGAAATAAGCAAATCATTAAGGATAACAGGCTCCCTGCCTAATAAATCTTCAAACTGAATATCACTCACATCATTAAAAGATTTTTTTCCTTCCATTATATCTTCCACCATTGGCATTTTTTGCGTTTTTGTGTTCGTTTTTATACATATGTTAAGGATTTCATTTAACTGCTGTTTCTTTAAGGATGGAATAGCGATGATAATGTGTTCAATTTTTAGTTTTTGTACAGTCATTTCTATATCATATGTTGTTCCGACTACCGGAACACCATAAATTTCAAGCTTTTGTTTATCCACATTATCATCAATAAATGCAACAGGATAAAATCGTTCAGCACTATTAATAATAAAATGCCTTACCAACATAGTTCCTGCTGAACCTGCACCAACAATTAATGTTCTTTTTTTATTTGTAGTATCTCTTACTAAACGAATGAAAGATATTCTCCAAATAAGTCGTGCTCCACAAATAAACATTGAAATCATTAACCAAAATAATAAAAGCATTCGAAAACTGATAAAGGTCATTGCTGAAAATTGGATGACAAAAAAAATAATCATTGCTAAGGTAGTAACGGCAACTATTTGTAAAACATCTCGAACACTTGCATGCTCCCACGCTTTTCTATACAGTTTAAACCCGTATACTAAAAGGAAGTAAATAAATGAGAAAAGGAGTACTGCCATAAATTCTTCTTTTTCCATCAATTCATTCAACAGCCAAGAACTAAA
>NZ_JBALOZ010000137.1:11464-23937 GCF_036965125.1 Bacillus sp. JJ1503 | reverse complement strand
TATTATAGTGATGCAAAAAATCAGATTATCGAAGAAAAAACTCAATTTATTGATACGAGTCATAAAGATCGACTTACACTGCTAGGACAAATGACTTCTAGCTTCATCCACGAGTTTCGAAATCCACTTACCTCTGTTCAAGGCTTCATTCAATTATTAAAAGCTGAAAATCCAAATTTGAAATATTTAGATATTATTTCGATTGAATTAGAACAGTTGAATTTTCGTATTTCTCAGTTTCTCTTACTATCAAAGAAGGAATTGATTGGAAAAGAGAAAGTAAATTTTTCACTTAATGAAATAATTGACGAAGTATTAGTTTTCTTGTATCCCAGCATTTTGGACGGAAAAGTGAAAATTAATAAATGTATGCCAGACTCCATTTCCCTTTTAGGTTATGCGGATGAGATCCGTCAAGTATTGATCAATATTATTTTTAATGCCATTGATGTTTTACATACATCTACGTCAGGACCATTAATTAAAATAACAAGCCATATTCAAGATGATTCCTTTATAAGGCTAGAAATTGCCAATAATGGGCCAAAGATCCCGCAGCATCTTGTAAAGTCCATCTTTGAACCATTCGTAACAACTAAATCTCTTGGCACTGGGCTAGGATTATTTGTCTGCAAAGAAATTATTGAAAAGCATAAAGGGAAATTAGAATGTGAAACAAAAGGAGACTTAACGGTTTTTAGCATAATCCTTCCAGTTTCCAATATAAACCTAGGCTGACTTCTATTGAAGTCAGCCCTTTTTTCAATAATCAAATACGTGATATCAATCCTTAAGAAAAATTCTTATGTACTTCATTCATTTTTAAGATTAAAATTGGTAATTATCTCTAATTTTTTTTATTTAAGGAGAGTGTACGATGTTTGTGTTAAAGGTTGATCAGGATATCGAACTGCAGCTTTTTCAATTACACCATTCAGAAGAACTGTATCATTTAGTCGATACGAATAGACAGCATTTAAGAGAGTGGCTTCCTTGGGTTGATAATATGACTTCACCAATCCAATATCATGAGATTATTCCAATGTGGCTAAAAGCCTTTGCTGATAATAATGGATTTAATGCTGGCATTCGTTATAAAGGCCAGCTTGCCGGTTCAGTCGGTTTCCATCAAATTGATTGGAATAATAAACAAACGAGTATGGGCTATTACCTTGCAAAAGGGTTTGAAGGGAAAGGGATTATGACTAGATCGGTTCAGGCTCTAGTCAATTACGCGTTTCTAGATTTAAGTTTAAATCGGCTGGAAATCCGCTGCGGGGTAGGAAATAAGAAGAGCCGTGCGATCCCTGAAAGATTAGGATTTATACAAGAAGGAATTATTCGTGACGCAGAATTTTTATACAATCATTATCATGATCTAGTCATCTATGGAATGCTATCACGTGATTGGAAATAAAAGAAGTAGATTAGTTTTTGTGGAGAAAAATTGTAATTGCATACTGGCTATTATAATTTGAGCTTTGCGGACATCAGTTCCGTTATTCGTGACAAAATGGGAGAATTCCTTATGTTTGCGGACACTGGTTCCGGTATTTTGTAAAAAGCAGTACTTTCTACGTGTTTTTACGTAAATAACGTACCCTGAGTCCGCTTAGCCATTAATTAAGGCTATTTTAATGAAAATATCGGATTCAATGTCCGCATTTAATTGAAAAAGTGCAAAAAAGTAACGCTCAAGCGATTTTTGTATCTAAGCGTTACTTTTTTTGGGTTTTTCTCTACAATAATAATTTTTGACTTTCCTTCACTCTCAAGAATCTTAAACCATTTAAAGTTACAATTAAAGTCGCACCCATATCAGCAGTTTCAAGTGCTGTATCCGTACCCGCTCCCCACATTACAATGCCAACATTTGCAGCTACAAGAGCGGGGGCATCGTTTACTCCATCCCCCACCATTGCCACTTTTTCATATATGGCTCGAAGCTCATTTTCTAGTTCTTGTAATGTGGCTTCACCGTAGACCGTAAGCTTAGAAGCTCCAAAATTAACATTCGCATCCATTACACCATCCAGGTGCTTTATGTTCTTTTCGAACTTTTGGGCGCAGCTAATTCAAGAAAAGCCTTGAACACGATAAACAATTTTTTTCTGCTCTTTCTACATTGCCTGTACCACGTAAAGCCACCTTCTTTTGATTGTTACCTACTAGTTAATTCAATCATTTCATTTTTTGTCAAAGAAATTCAAGCCATGTTTATTTGGATCTATTATAAGGTATTCATACAATAGAAAGAACCAATCAAAATCATTAAAAAGATGACAGTATAGTTTTTCAAATAAAAAAAGATCATTTCGGGAAAAGTAAATTTCAGAGGAGGTGAACGGTCCTTACATATTTTGTGAGGATATGAATGATGGTACTAAATATTTTCCTTCTATTTTTATTAATTGCCTTAACTGCTTTTTTTGTTGCTTCTGAATTTGCCATGGTTAAAGTGCGATCATCCCGAATTGACCAATTAATTGCAGAGGGAAATCCGAAAGCTCACACGGCAAAAAAAGTAACCTCCAATTTAGATGAATATTTATCAGCCTGCCAGCTAGGCATAACTATAACTGCTTTAGGACTCGGGTGGCTCGGTGAACCGACTATTGAAAAAATTTTGGAACCAATTTTTGAACATTTAAATTTGCAGCCTTCTATCACAAAGGTTCTTTCGTTTATTATCGCTTTTTCGTTAGTCACCTTCTTGCATGTAGTAATAGGTGAACTGGCTCCTAAAACATTTGCCATTCAAAAAGCTGAAGCCATTACATTAGCATTTGCACAGCCTTTAATCTGGTTTTACAAAATTTTATTCCCATTTATTTGGACTCTAAATCACTCGGCAAGATTTGTAACTAGCCTGTTTGGTTTAAAGCCTGTTTCTGAGCATGATATTGCCCACTCTGAAGAAGAACTGCGGATCATTCTTTCTGAAAGCCTGAAGAGCGGGGAAATAAACCAGTCAGAATATAAATATGTAAATAATATTTTTGAATTTGACAATCGCATCGCAAAGGAAATTATGGTTCCACGAACAGAGATTGTCAGCTTAGATGAAAATGCTACTCTATCTGAAGTACTTGATGTCATCATGAATGAAAGATATACAAGATATCCGATTACAGGCGGAGACAAAGACACCATTCGCGGACTTATTAACGTGAAAGAAATATTAACCGATTGCATTCGAAAAAAATGCCAAGAAGAAAAAACAGTTGTGCAATATATAAAGCCTGTTATTAGAGTCATTGAAACGATCCCCATTCATGACCTCTTGTTGAAAATGCAAAAGGAACGAACCCATATGGCCATTTTATTCGATGAATATGGAGGAACAGCCGGCTTAGTAACGGCAGAGGATATTTTAGAAGAAATCGTTGGTGAAATTCGTGATGAGTTTGATGCAGACGAGCTTCCTTTCGTGCAAAAGCTGGACAAGGATCATTATATATTAGATGCAAAGCTGCTCATTTCAGAAACGAATGACTTATTAGGAACGGATCTTGATGAAGACGAAGTAGATACTCTTGGCGGCTGGATACTCACACAAAAATTCGATCTCGAACAGGGTGAAGCCATTGAACATGATGGATACCTATTTATCATTAAAGAAATAGAAGGCCATCATATTCTGTACATTGAAGTTAAAAAGACTGACGCTGACTGATGAATAGACCTTTAGGAATACAACAATTTTCATTCCTAATTCCGGTCTGTTCCTTTCGGTTCGTTTTTTTATTCTCTGAAAATTCAAATACATATTTCTTTAGAATGCCCAATAAATTAATGTAACAAATGATTATTAAACTGTTACGTTTGACTGTATGGTTTTATCTAGCATATAATAAATTTAGGGAGTTACACTTTTTTTTCGAAACTCTAGTTTAATTAAATGGCAATGGGGTGATACGATGGGGCAGTTTATCGTATTGGTGAATTAGCAAAAATTGCAAATATTTCTAAACGAACTATAGATTATTATACAAACATCGGGCTTATTCAAGCTCAGCGTACTAAGTCTAATTATCGTATGTATTCAGAAGAAGTTCTGTCCGACCTTCATTTTATTGAAGATTGTAAATCTATGCATTTTCCGCTAGATGAGATTAAGAGAAAACTAGAATTAAAATCAAAAACGGTCATGCATACAAGAGATGTTGAGAGGCAAATTGATGCGATTACACAGCAAATTAAACAGCTTCATAATGAAATTGCTGTCCTGCTGCCATTAATCAATTGCCTGGACGAAGATCAAAAGGGTGACCTTTCAAAAAAGCTTAATACAGAAGGCACAACATTAATTAAGACTCTTGTAAGCTTGACAAGTTAACCCTATTTTCTAATATTTCAGGAGGTGACTCCTTACCCGAAAGATCGGGCTAAGGGAATTTATTTGGACATATTAAACTTGGTTATTATAGCCATTTTAATTGCTTTGACGGCATTTTTTGTGACATCGGAATTTGCCATCGTTAAGATAAGAAGTTCAAGAATCGATCAGTTAATTGAAGAAGGAAATAAAAGTGCTATACATGCAAAGAAAGTGATTAGTAATTTGGATGAGTATTTGTCAGCATGCCAATTGGGAATAACGATTACTGCCCTTGGTATTGGGTGGCTTGGTGAACCAACCATTGCACATATGCTTCACCCTATTTTTGATAAACTAAGCATTCCAAGTTCTGCATCACAAATTCTTTCGGTAGGAATTGCCTTCGGGATTATTACCTTCTTACATGTTGTTGTTGGAGAATTGGCGCCAAAAACCCTTGCGATTCAAAAAGCTGAAAAGGTTTCATTGTTAACCGCACGTCCATTAATTTTATTCTACAAATTAATGTATCCGGTAATCTGGGCTTTAAATGGATCTGCTCAATTATTAACACGATTATTTGGATTAAAGCCAGTTTCCGAACACGAATTAGCCCATTCAGAAGAAGAACTTCGCATTATTTTATCTGAAAGCTATGAAAGTGGAGAAATCAACCAATCTGAGTTTAAGTATGTAAATAAAATCTTTGATTTTGACGACCGTATTGCGAAAGAAATCATGGTTCCACGAACAGAAATCGTATCATTCTCGAAGGATGACACGCTTGAAAACTTTTTAGAAACGGTTTATGAAGAGAAATTTACACGTTATCCGATTATCGATGGGGATAAAGATCATATTATCGGATTAGTTAATATTAAAGAAGTAATGACGGATCTCATTAAGAACAGACAGGTCACTTCCAATAAGCTTGAATCTTACACACGTCCCATTATTCGCGTGATTGATACGATTCCGATCCATGATCTTCTCCTTAAAATGCAGAAGGAAAGAATTCATATGGCTATCCTGATGGATGAGTATGGCGGAACTTCTGGACTTGTGACAGTAGAAGATATTATCGAGGAAATTGTCGGTGATATCCGCGATGAATTTGATATGGATGAAGTGCCAGAGGTTCGGAAAATCAATGATGAACACTATATTATTGATTCCAAAATGCTTGTAAGCGAAGTAAGCGATTTGCTTAATGTTGATATAAATGATGAAGATGTAGATACAATCGGCGGGTGGATTCTTACAGAGAATTACGAAGCTAAGCAAGGCGATGTGATTGAATTAGATTCCTATGCCTTTAAGATTATCGACATGGAAGATCATCATATTAAGTATATTGAAGTCCAGAAGCTAAATGAAAATGAAAAGCCTCAACCCCTTCCATTGACGGAAACGCAAGTAGTCTAGAAGTAAGAGGTTAGATGTGAAAGGAGAAATCGGTGAAAGATCCGATTTCTTTTTTTATATTAAAAAACCCTTAGCTAAACAAACTATGGCCCTAAGGGTTTACTGCTCTCACTATTTACCTTTTTGGCAGGTGGATTGTAAATTTAGTTCCTTTTCCCTTTTCACTGCTCACTTCTATATGACCATTATGAAGCTGTACGAGCTGTTTTACTATGGATAAACCTATGCCGAATTCGCCAAACGACTCTCCCGTTCTTGATACATCTGCTTTATAAAACCGATGCCAAATGGACTCGATTTCTTCGGGATCAATTCCAATGCCGGTATCCTCGATTTCAATTATCGTTTCCTTCTCTTCCGATATTCCTTTTAGGATAATCTGGCCCCTTTCTGTGAACTGATTACTATTTTTGACAATATTAATGAGAATTTGGATGAGCCTGTCATAATCGGCAATGACCTTAATATTCTCATCACATATGACCGATATATGATTATTTTTTTCAAGGGCCTGCATATGAAGCTGCTCTTTTACGACTTCGAGCACTTCAGATAAATTTATTTCCACCCTATCGAGCTTCAGTTGGTTAGAGCGGATTTTTTCATAGTCAAGATTTTCGTTCACAAGCCGTATCAGTCTTTTCGCTTCACGGTCAATTAATATCATGCCTCTTTCAATATCCTCTTCCGGAATTAACTGATTCTTTATTCCTTCAGCAAGTCCGCTAATCGTCGTTAAAGGGGTCCGCATCTCATGAGAAACATCTGCTATAAATTTCCTTCGCCTATTTTCCAGCCGGTCAATTTCTTCGTGAGATTTCTTTATCTTTCCAGCCATTTCATTAAAATCCCTTGCAAGCTGGCCAATCTCATCGATAGACGATTCTGGAACGTGAACATCATAATTTCCGGCCGATATCATGGAAGTCGCATTGCGGATTTCCTTAATCCGTTTTATCAAGCTTTTCGAAAAAATAAGGCTAACTAGAATGGAAGCTGATAAAGAGATGACGATCGTATATAATAAGAATTTATTTAATTGGGTAATCATATTCATCGTCCCTGTAATGGGCGATAGTAGAAGAATTCCCCCGCCTAACCGATCTCCTTGCATGAAGGGAACAGCTACAAGTGAAACCTCCTGACCAAATCGTTTAATATCATGCTTAACAGATACTTTATTTCCCTTTGATATTTCTGTCCACTCTTTTTCAGTCAACTGTATTAATGGGCTGCTTTGTAACTTCGGATAGATAACTTTTCCTTCATAATTAAACAGAATATATTTAATATGCCTAGTATTAAGAAGCTGGCTGTACTCGGCTAAAAATTGTTCATTCCCCTCAAGCCTTAAAGTTAAATCTGTTAGGATTTGATCGCCATATGCCTCTAGCTCCTCCACTTTATTCTGGAAAATATACCTTTCAACAAACTGTGAAAATGACAAACTCAAAATGAGGAAAGCCAAAATGAGGATGCTAATATGACTAATTAAAAGCTGATAAAAAAATCTAATCCTCATTCGGGACCACCGTTTCATCAAATTTATAGCCAATTCCCCATACCGTTTGAATAAATGGCTGCTCAGGTGTACCGATTTTCTTCCTTAACCGTTTAATGTGAACGTCAACCGTCCGTTCATCCCCATAAAACTGATAGCCCCATACACGATCTAACAGCTGCTCACGTGAAAAAACCTGCTTTGGGTTTTTCACAAAATAATAAAGCAAATCAAATTCCTTTGGCGTTAGATTAAGGAGAGGCTGCCCATTAAAATATACTTCGCGTGAATCCTTACTAATTTTAAAATATTGGCTTGTAATGACATTGCTTTCCTCTTTCTCTATGACATCTGATTGATAGCGTCTTGTTACAGCCTTTATTCTTGCCATCAGTGCGAGTGGACTAAAAGGCTTCGTCACATAATCATCCGCTCCCATTTCAAGACCTAACACTTGATCAGAGTCGCTGTCCTTTGCCGTCAGCATGATAATTGGTACTTGACTCAGTTGGCGGATTTTGCAGCAAAGAGTAACTCCATCCATAATAGGAAGCATCCAATCGACAATAATTAAATCCCATTTCCCCTTATTAAATCGATCAAAGCCTTCTTGTCCATTATGAACAAAGACTCCTTCATACCCTTCCTTCATAAAAAACATCTCCAGCATGGAACAAACACTTTCATTATCTTCAACAACGAGAATTTTCATAAAAACATGCACCTTCCCATGTAAATACCTTTTCTTTAATGTAATCGAACCCTCCCCTATTTTACAATAAATATCACTTATACCTAAGTATTTAATGGGCGGGCCAATTTTTTCCACATTTGTTTAATAATTTTGGACATGCTATATACGGACCCAAAAAAAACAAAAAGGAGAATGCAAATGGTGACAAGAAATTTACTTAAAAAATGGGCGATCGGGATGCTTGTTTTTGGATTCATACTAGCCCAATCAACTGTTATTACATATGCTGAAAACGGTGGGCATCATGAGTTTAAGAGAGACCATCACCATCATTTTATAAATGAAGGGGATCTAAAACGCCTTTTGGATCAAGGTTATTCCAAAGAAGAAATTCTTAAAGCCGCTCATATCGCTAATTATTCGAATAAAAAAATTGATGATGTCCTAAATGTTTATAAGAAAAATGATTCGTCATGGGAGAAAACGGCAGAGCATTATGGGCTTGATTTGAAAAAGCTTAAGGAGCAATACCATGAGCATAAGGAAAAATACTTGCAGGATCATAAGGGCGAGGTCATAGAAAACGTAGCTGAATATACTGGAAAAACAGAAGATGAAATTAAAGCTTGGGTAGACGAAGGTATTTCATTACGGTTTATTGTAATAGGTGCGGCCATTGCAAAGGTAAGCAATAAGGATTTATCTGAAGTGATTAAGATGAAACAGGAAGGACTATCCTTTATGCATATAAAAGATAGCCTCAAAATCGACCAAAAAAAAGTCCGCGAAGAAAAGAAAGCATTGATGATGAAAATAAAAGAGGATATTAAGGATTAAACAAATTGCTTAGAAGGCTGCCTTATGAGATAAGCAGCCTTCTATAATTAATTAGACTAGCCCCCTTAAACGCGGATGGCTTCTCCTTCATTCTGATAGAATAAATCCTTATTCCAGCGCATATTTTCTTACATAATGGCAGGAGTTTCTTGAATCTTAGCAGAAACTTTAGAGGACTGAGGCTGCTTCGTAATGATTAATTTGAATTCACCCTTAGAAGTATGGACAGTTATATGTAAGCTTGTGTCTTCATCGAATAGGAAAACTGCTTCACTCTGAACAGATTGAGGGGCCATTCCTAATTCTATTCCTCTATTAGACATATTCACCAAGTAAATTCCGTTATGAAGATTCAGAAACTCACTGACAGATGCTTGAGCCAGTTCGCAAGCTTCTGTCAATTCTTCTTCGGCATAGATGGATGCGATTTGCAAAAACATTTCTTCACTAGCAGCAAGTGCGGTTAACAGTGGTGCCTCACCTTGGATTTCCTGCAAGACAAGCCAATCTGTTTCGACTTCTCCACTTACTGAACTTAACTCAATATAAACTTGATCATCAATAAACCGAATCATATTCTTTATAAATAATGAAAGATAGTCAATAAATTCTTTTATTTCGTTTGAAGATGAATGTAATAGGCTTTCGACCATTGCATCAATGTCACCGTTTTTAATCGCTTCAAAACGTTCATCTGATAGGCTATATAACTTTTTATATTCATTTAAAGAATTCGAGAACTCGTCAATCGTCATAAAGTTGTTGTCCACAATTGATTGTGCCAATAGTAAATGATTGCTTTTCTGTGCAGCTAGCATTTGCTCAACCTGATCATTGGATAAAAGCCCCAGATCAACTGCAATTTCACCAAATCTTTTATCCTGTTTTTTCTGTTTTTCATGAATTTCTTCCACTTGGGCTGAAGTTAGAAAGCCTTTATCAACTGCTATGACACCAAATTTTACATGGGTTGATTTTTGCTGATCAAGCGCCTGTTTGAGCTGTTCAGTTGTTAACAGTCCTTTATTTAATAAATAATGTCCAAAGTATTGACTAAACATGAGCACTGTCCTTCCTTTCTTCCTTTAACGCTTTTTCAATAATGGAAGTTACCGCTTCTAGCGTAATAGGCTTTTGAATAAAATCATCTGCGCCAAAGTCGAGTGCTTTTTTCAAATGAGATTGAGTCCCTGCAGAAGATGCCATAATCACTTTCATTGCAGGATGATCTCTTTTTATTTCTTCTAATGCTTCAATGCCGTCTTTACCAGGCATAACAATATCCATAAAAATGAGATCAGGCTTAAAGGTATTTGCCTTTGTTATAGCTTCTACCCCATTTTGAGCCTCCTCGATATTTTTGCATTGGCAAACTTCTAATATATTTCTAAGTTTCTTTCTAATTAATGCAGAATCATCGCAAATTAACACTTTTAAATGATTTTCCATTTTGAATTCACTCCTGTTTTTAAAGATATAGGATAAAAGTTCTACAATATATGACAATATTCCTTCTTTATTTTCTAAATGCATTACTTAATTCCTGTAATTCGTGTAACATTTCCGACATTTTTCAATGCTCATGTACTTGAATAAAGTAAAAAAATGTTATAATTTTAAAAATGGATATTCATGATCCAACTGAAAAGGAATCATGTAAAAATTGGGGGAAACTATATGATCGATTCATCAGAAAATGTGGTCGCGGCACCCTTGCATAAGGGATTGTCCAAAGCAAAATTAGCAAAAATTTTGTTTTTTATTTGTCTCGGTTCTGTATTAATGGGGGTAGGGATTGAGGAGTTTCTCGTTCCGAACAAAATTTTGGATGGAGGAATAACTGGTATCTCCATCATGCTTTCACATGTTACCGGTATAAAATTAGGATTATTTATCTTCATTCTGAATCTCCCCTTTTTCTATATAGGTTATAAACAGATTGGTAAAACCTTCGCATTTTCCACTCTACTGGGAATTACAGTTCTCTCTGTTTCAACCGCTCTTCTCCACGATGTTCCCGTATTTACTAAGGATCCTCTTCTCGCAACTGTATTTGGAGGGATTATTTTAGGAGCAGGAGTCGGAATCGTTATTCGCTATGGCGGCTCTCTCGATGGGACCGAGATATTAGCCATTATTGTGAACAAAAAGCTTCCTTTCTCTGTAGGAGAAATTGTTATGTTTTTTAATCTTTTTATTTTCACTTCAGCAGGGTTTGTATTTGGCTGGAATCGAGCGATGTATTCAGTTCTCGCCTATTTTATTGCATATAAAACGATTGATATCGTTATTCAAGGATTAGATGAATCGAAATCTGTTTGGATCATCTCAGAAAACCACAAGATAGTCGGAGATGCTATTCTTGCAAGACTCGGCCGTGGCGTCACTTATTTGAACGGTGAAGGGGCATACACCGGAGATGATAAAAAAGTTATTTTTTGTGTCATTACACGTCTCGAAGAAGCTAAGTTAAAAACGATTGTGGAAGAAATTGATCCACATGCCTTTTTGGCCATCGCCAATATCACAGAGGTTCGTGGCGGACGGTTTAAGAAAAAAGCTATACATTAAAAAAGGGTTTATGTAGCTCAGTTTTTGTGGAAAACATATTAATCAGCTGATCAAAATCGTATATTAATTTGGGCAGCTGAGCTTGGCCTTGGCGGACACTCGTTCCGTTATATGTGGCAAAATGGATTAGATTCTTCTGTTTGCGGACATAGGTTCCGCTATATTATAAAAAAAGCAGTGATTTCCTCGTGCTTTTTCGTAAATAGCGTACTCAGTGTCCNNATTTAATGAAAATAACGGATTTAATGTCCGTAGCTTTTTTATTAAACAGCACCCTTTTTACTTTCGTATCCTTAACTGTCCATTCATTATTGCTTTGTTCTAAATGAATCGAAATATTTGGACTTTCCAAATCCTTATAAAAAGATAGACGCTTCATTAGGGTTACCGTGGAAAAAATAGATTCTTTTTTCTCTAGTTGACTCCCCACTCAAATGCCCATTTATGCTCTAATATAGAACATCCCGTTTACCGGCAATTACGCTATATTTCATCAGATCAATAAAATTTAGATTCATACTGTGGTCAATAACCTCATCGTATTTATGGCCGAAGCTCGAAAAAATATCCATCTTTTTTAATACTTAGTTCAAAGCATGCCAAACTTTAAGAAAAAATTTAGAGGTCAATAATGCTTTGTGCAACCATACAATTCATCAGTTTTTCAGCTAACCTGCTCTTTTGTTCAGTATATTCAACAAAATACCGCTCCTTTATCAACAACACCTCCGTTTCAAATACGACTACTTTACATGTTTTTCCAAGCCTCTCTAGTTTTCCAAAGCAGGCAAGAAAATAATTCAAAAACTCAACTTAATACTCTTTAAACAAAATGGTAAAAAAACAAATGCATTTATATGGACTTGGTCTATTAGTCNNAGGAATACAGTAATACTAAGGAAGATAAAAAGTGAGTTAAGTAGCTTAAGGAAAAACGTAAATATGAAAGGGGAGACATATTTAAGCGAGAGAAACAGGAGAAGGAATGGATAGTCAAGGTAAATATTGATACCGAAAATTTAAAACTGATAGTCGGTAACAGAAAAAGAGATAATTTCAAAACTTGATTTTGAAGTTAGAAAAACTGTCAAAAACTTCAATTTCCACACAAGATACTATTACTG
>NZ_JBALOZ010000137.1:2087-11351 GCF_036965125.1 Bacillus sp. JJ1503 | reverse complement strand
AGAAGAAGAAATAATGAAAATACTAATGTAGATGTGGATTTTGACACAGATATTGAATCGGAGTTAAGAAATAGATCTAATTCAGAAGCAGAAGCGGATGTTCGAAATACCGATAAAAATACCAACGTTGCACGTTCTAATGTTACTAACTCAGGTAATTCTAAGGTTGATATCAGACTCAACAGCCGCAGTAACGCTAGAGTGAGATCTGAACAAGAACAGGAAAATGATCAAGATCAAGATGTAGATATAAATATAGATATCGAGGAAGAAAGAAGACGCCGCCGTCGTCGTCGTTAATATTTGAATAAAAGGTGGGATTGCACTATTATCCCAAATGATGTTTCAACTGTAAAAGAAATGGAAGAAGAGTGGATTAAATTGTTCCACTCTTTTTATATTTCCATATCCTATTAAGTGAATGATGCATTTCGTAAACTGTGTAAAAACTTTATCTCTTTAACTAATTCTCCCCCATTGCTTTCATGAAATAAATTAATGATGAAAGGGGATTACAAATTGGTTAATTCAAGAAACATTGTTGATTTTATTGTTGTTGGCACTGGTCCCGCCGGAGCTGTTATATCTAAGATACTTACAGATGATAAAAAAACTTCAGTTCTCGTCCTGGAAGCAGGAGGAATTAATGACAATGACAAACCTATAAGTGATTCTAGATTTGCTCTTGAACTAGAGGAATCAATTCTTTCCAGAGTATTTTTGGCAGAGAGAGGGTGTACCTCAACAAGCAAAGGTGCCAGACACCACTATTCATATCTAGTGTCAAATTAGTGGAGCAGACGCTAGATGTTATGCTTGTGGAGCCAGGCACCTAATAGGACAGCCTCTCAGATTGTGGACAAAGGGGTTCGGAATGGTCTCAATAAATCGGTATCTTTAAAGCGATGTTCAAAGTTCTTGCCAAAAGTACTTTAACTTTTTTCCCCATGATCCCGTTATTTATAAATATTTCCGATGTATCCCTTTCCCATCATACGTAAACAGCATATTCTTGCCTTCGACGATTGTTTCCATATGGACACTTCTGCCCCAAAGCTGATGGACATATGGCAGGACTTTTTCTAAATATTTTAGATCTAGCTCTATTCCTTCAAACCAATGCTTTAAATATAGTTCGCCATTCTTTAAATAATCACCGTCATTGACGGTTAAATATGGGAATCCCCCATTAACACGCATGCTTACGAGCTGATCACGAACATGCACCCATTGCTTGTCAACGACTTTGTAGTCCTTCCCCTGTTTTTGGAACAAATACATATCCTCGCGCATAACAAGATCTTTTGTTAAGTAGTTCCGTAAAAAAGAAATGTCAGACTCGATTTCTCTGACCTCGAACATTTTCTCCCGTCCGGAACCAGGCTGAACTCCATGCTTTTTCATTTCTTCTGTCGGATTATTATATCTCTCTTCAATATCCTCAAAAATTTTCAATCCTAAATAATATGGGTTAATGTTTGTGCGGGATGGCTGAACAACACCTGCATTTAATTTCGCAAACTCTAATGCCTCTGAGCTCGTTAAATCCATTTCTCTAAGAATGCGCTGATGCCAATACGNNCTCTTCTCGCATCATCGTTAATATATCACGCTGCCAGTCTGTAAGCTCTCGGGAATAGCTTTCAATAAATAGCAATAAGTCCTTTTCAGGCTGTGGCGGAATTTTCTTCTTCTTCTTTACCGGATCTGGTTTTTGATTATTCCTTTCATCAAGTTTCCATAAATCATCGTAAGGGGAGGATGCCGTTGGTTCCTCTTCTTCATATTCAATATCATCTAAATTCCAGGTTAGCTTTGGTCTCATTAACGATGGATCAATATGTTCTTCAATGGCTAGAACAGCATCTAAAAAGGTTTCTACCGCTTTTTTGCCGTGTAAAATTTCGTATTGTCTGATTCGTTCGGCTGTTGCCGCCATGCTTTCGACCATATCTCGCTTTGTGTTTTGAAAACGAATATTGTTTTTGAAAAAATCACAATGTGCCAGCACATGCGCAACAATTAATTTATTCTGAATTAATGAGTTGGAATCGAGCAAAAAGGCGTAGCATGGATCTGAATTGATGACAAGCTCATAAATTTTAGAAAGCCCAAGATCATAATGAAGCTTCATTTTAAAAAATTGCTTGCCGAAGCTCCAATGAGAAAAACGCGTTGGCATCCCATAGGCGCCAAAAGTATAAATAATGTCTGCTGGGCATATTTCATATCGCATCGGATAATAATCTAAGCCAAAACCTTTAGCAATTTCTGTAATTTCTTCAATGGCGTTATATAGCTGCTTACGGTCCTCTTCCAGCATTTACAATTCCCCCTTTTTGTTCTTATCACAATCTATGAAAAAATAGGCGGAATGATGAATTGGAGTAAGAATAAAAAAGCGGAAGACCATCGTCTCCCGCTTTGTTCACCTTAATCATCGCTGTCATCATCATCTTTATCATCTCGATCATGATCATTCTCCACATCTAATACCTTCCCGGTTACAGCATCAATCTCTACCTCGGCCTCGCCCTTACTCGTTTTCAGTTCAACTTCATAAATAAGCTGATCGTCATCTTCATCACGATTAATTTCAGAGACCTCTCCATTGACTTCCTTTTCAGCAATTTCTATTGCTTTTTGAATTGAAATATAATTATTTGAAGTAGAATTAGCTGCCTTTTCAAAATCATCATCGTTGTCATCAAAATCTTCTTTCACTGATAGAACATCACCTGTTATGGCATCAATGCGGATTTCAAATTCCTTATCCTTATTCTCTATTTCCACTTCAAAATAGCGCTTTCCGGATTCTTTTTCCAATTCAATGCTTTCTACATGTCCTTCAGCTTTTGTTAAGGCAATCTTAATGGCTTCTTCATGGGTTATCATTTTCTGATTCGTGTTTTGCAGCTCTGCATTTGGAAATTCATTTTTTGCAGCACCAGCCGCAACCGCTCCCCCTAAAATAACTGCTGCCGAAATAGCTCCAATCATAAATTTTTTCTTCATCCTATTTCCTCCTTTAATCTTTTTCCTTACATCTACAATATAGACTTGCAATATTAAAGGAAAAGAATAGGAAGATTAAAAATTGATGAGAATCATGTGACTCTTTTCTAATCATCCCAAGTAATGGATAGCACTTCACCTGTTATTGCATGGATTTGGACGGATGCTTCCCGATCATCTGAAGTATCAATTTCAACGAGATAATAAAGTATATTGTCATCCGATTCCAAATCAACATCATTTATATGACCCTTTACTTCCTTTAAAGCAATTTGAATAGCCTCATCCTCTGTAATGATCACGGTTGCTTCAGTTTCCAACTTTTGGACAAGAACCTCTCCTGTTTGAGCATCTACTTTTAAGATAGTTTTCTTTCCTTCCCCTTGAATGATAACTTTATACTGGCTTTTTCCGTGTTCATTTATTTTTATAAATTGAACGAGCTCACCAGGAAATTCTGATAGAATTTTTTCCTTTATTTCGTTTTCAGTTAAGGGCTTTGCTGGAGGATTAGGCTCTGCTTGTTCTGGATTCGCTTTATTGGATGCGATGTTGCTTTTTTTAGTAAAAGAAATGATCTCTCCATTCTCAGCATCCAGTTTGATTTCATAGTTCATTTCATTTCGATCCATTTCAATGACATATTGATTATTCTTTAGGATTATTTCTGTTATCTGTCCATTGTATCTTTCCTCTACGAGGGTTTTAACTTCGCTTTTGGATAGAATTTCAGCAGATGGATTTATAACAGGACCCAAAGCTTTAAAAGCAATAAATAAGATAACAATGGCTGCAATACCCATCATGACGAAAAGAGAACGTTTGTTTTCCAAAAGGATAGCACCTCACCTTCTATACTCCTTCCATTTTCCTATATGAACATGAGAAAAAGATGAGAAAGGAAAATTTTTAATTATTAATTGTTAAAGTTACTGTTGTTCCAGCATTTTCTTTACTTTCAAGCGTGACTCGTACATCTAAGGCATCGGCAATTTCCTTTGCAAGGGAAAGTCCAAGTCCTGAGCCGCCGCTCTTTCTGCTTCTCGCTTGATCAACACGATAGAAACGATCAAATACCATTGGCAATGCCTCTTTAGGTATTCCGATCCCTCGGTCTATTATTTTAATATAGGCTCCGTTCTTTTCTATGCCAACCGCAATGGTAATAATGTCATCACTATATTTACGGGCGTTATCGAGAAATATAAACAATAGCTGCTTAAGCTTTTGCTCATCTGTAGTGACAGAGATGGAAGTCAATTGCTCCCCTTCAATCATAACATCACGATTATAAGCATTTTGAAACCCTTTTACCGTTTGTTTCAAAACATCGATTAAATTAATGTTTGTTAGCATGAGATTCCACTGTTCATTATGCCTAGCGAGCAATAACAGCTGCTCGGTCATTTCCCTCATACGAATGGATTCTGACAGGATAGCCTCAATCGATTCATTAAACAACTCAGGCTCCTTTAAGCCTCTTCTCTTTAAAAGACTTGCGTAACTTTCAATAACCGTTAAAGGCGTTTTAAGCTCATGTGATGCATTGGATACGAACTGCTTTTGTTTTTCGAAGTTTGCCTCCAGCAAATCAATCATATGATTAAAGGTCTCTCCCATTTGATAAAGCTCATCTTTTGATCCTTCCTCTAATGGCAGCCGCTTGAATTGACCGCTTTCCTTAATTTCTTTCATTGTTTTAATCATACTTATCACTGGATTAATCAGAAGATTGCTTAGAAGCCTACTCGAAATAAACACTGGAATTAAAGCGAGCATGGTAACTATGATTAATACAAGCCTAAGTGAATGCAGGTTCTCGATGGATTTTTCTAAGCTCTTTGTAATTTGCAGATTTGCGATATTTCCATCTGAAAGAATGATGGGCATGGAGTGAAAGGCATAGGTGTGATTATTAATAATCATTTCTTTACTTACCTCGCCTGTATAAAATTCTGCTTTCTCTTTCCTCAATACTTGTTCATTTAAGGATGTAACAGCTAGTGATCTCTTTGTGTCAGGTCTTACGATTCGAATCATGCCATCTACAGGAACGTACGCTCTGAGAAGTTCATTTTCTGGAATCGTTACAAGATATTTGTTAAACGTCATGGAGGTTATTTTCATTTCTTCTTTAGCTGTTTCAAGTTCACTGTTTATAAGGAAATTATTAAATAAGAAATAAATCGAAATATTCATTAACACTAACAGGATTGTAAATAAAACTCCGGTATTAAGGTTGATCTTATTACTCAGCTTCATTTTGTTACCTTAAGAACGTAGCCAACACCGCGTATTGTATGGATTAATGGCTCTTTTTCAGGAGTATCAATTTTTTTCCTTAAATAGCGGATATATACGTCTACTACATTTGTATCGCCAAAAAAGTCGTATCCCCATACGGCTTCTAATATTTGGTCACGGTTTAATACCTGCAATTTGTTTTTTAACAAATAAGATAGAAGATCAAATTCTCTCGGAGTTAATTCAATGTCATCTTCTCCTCTTATAACTTCACGTGTCTTTTCATTTAATTTTAAATCCGCCAATGCTAGCCAGTCAGTTTCTTTCTTTTGTTCGACTGCTTTATGTCTTAATGCAGCTCGAACCCTTGCTAGCAATTCTTCTATTTGGAATGGTTTCGTTATGTAATCATTTGCCCCTAAATCCAGCCCTGAGACCTTATCTTCAACCGAATCCTTCGCTGTTAACAACAAAATAGGTGTATGGCTGTCGCTCATTCGAATTCGCCGCAAAATTTCAATTCCGCTTAATCCCGGAAGCATGACATCCAATAATATTAAATCCCATTTTTTTGACCGATATTCCTCAAGACCTTTCATCCCGTCCATTGCTTTTGTTACCTTATAGCCTTCATATTCGAGCTCTAATTCAAGCAGCCTTGCTATTTTCTCTTCATCCTCAACAACTAAAATTGATTCTTTATTCAATGGAGTCTCTCCTTTTTCAATAACCATTTATGAATCAAGGTTAGCAAAAATCAGCAATTAATTCATTATCAATAAGATTAAATAGGAAAAAAGAAGGGATAAGGGGCATTTATGCCCTCTTATCCCTTCTACTCTTCAACTGACAGTTGAAGAACCTTATTGTTTTTTAAACTATGTGAAATATTAACTGTTACTTTTTTGAGCTGATTATTTTCTTTCACTTCAAAAATAAAGGAATCCACGACATCTGTTTCAGAAATTTTCTTTCTGCCGGCATATTGAAATTCAACAACCGCTTCACTAGGGTAATCCTCTTTGATAACTGCAGTAGCAATTCGTCCATACTTTTCATAACCATTTTGAGCAAACGCTAAATTGTGGACGTTCATAATTAAACTAATGGTAAATAACATACAAAAAAGCTTTTTCATAACTTGTCCTCCTGTAATAAAAACACTTTCCCCTATTGTTTGTGTTTTTTTATTTTTTTATGTAACTAGTCCACAGGTTATTTGTTTTAATTTTCGTTCCTTAATGATTCGTTTATATGCAGGAAAAAGTTGAAAACCCTTTATAATCAAGACGTCCAACATTTACAGTGTAATTTTTGTTCACATCAACATAAGCTAAAGTCAACTCCTTAAGTGAAGGAGATGGACAAATGAATAAATTAGATTATGACCGAGCGTTATATTATACACATCGCTCTGAATGGGATAATTTGCTAATATTGATGGTAAGAACAGAAGATCATTTTCTTTCCAAAAAGATCGAGTACTTCCTTCATGCGTACAACTTTGAAAAAGACTATTCCGTTATCGAGAAACATCTATATTCCTTACTCCGATACATCGACCATGCTAATGCCTATACTGCTTATGAGTTGCAAGAGGAGATTTACCAGTTACCATAAGAATTCCACCACCAAAAAAACACGGTTTTTAACCGTGTTTTTTATTGCTTCTATATGTGTCGAACATTTCTCCGATACCTATTAGCCCTTCATCTGGACATACATATTCGTATACATTTGAAGCTCATTCATTAATTGATCAACGAGTTTCGCTGGCTCTTCATGCAGCCAGTCGTTTTCATAATCAAAGCAGTGAGGATCTAATACTAGCTGACGCGGGATCACATTTGCATAGACCCCTCTCCCAACAACTCTCATATTACCGAGGGCATTCATTCCACCCTTACCTCCTCCTGCTGCTACAAGTAATGCGACAGGTTTGTTAGCAAACTGTTCACTGCCAAGGAAATCAAGCGCATTTTTTAAAGCACCGCTCATTCCACTATGGTATTCTGGTGAAGCCAAAATAATGCCATCCGATTTTAACACCTTTTCGCGCAATGCTCTAACCGCAGGAATTTGATGTTGTGACTCCTCTCCGTTATATAAAGGCAGCTCGCCTTTACTTAAATCAATAAGCTCCGCTCCGTATTTTTTCGCGATATATCTTGAGGCAATCCCTGTTCTTCCTTTTTTTCTTGGGCTCCCATTTATAATTGTTAATTTCAACATAGGCTCTCTCCTTTTAGCACCATTTTCGCTATCGTTTATATTAATTCTAGTATAAGGGAGAGATTGTACTTTTATCATCGTATAGATTTATTTTTGATCTGCAACTATAGGCACAATTACAAACCCTATAAATAGGCATTTCTTTAATAAAATTAATTGATTATTCCATTTCTTACTGCATAGAGGGCAGCTTGCGTCCTATCAGCAAGTTCAAGTTTAGATAGCAGATTAGACACATGGGTCTTAACTGTTTTTTCGGTAATGAAAAGATCAGCGGCAATTTCCTTATTACTTTTTCCTTTAGCAATTTCCCGCAGCACTTCGATTTCTCTTTTTGTCAGCTCATCTACATGTCTTCTTTCGGAATGACTTTTTCCTGATAGGTGGGATAATAGATGAGTGGTTGCCTTCGGATGAAGCTGATTTTCGCCGTTCATTAATTGAATAATGGCTTTGACAAGTTCATCTGGTTCTATGTCCTTTAATTGATAGCCAGAGGCTCCAGCTTCTATTGCCGGAATGACATGATCCTGATCAGAAAAGCTTGTCAACATCATGACCTTGATTTCTGGACAGTGTTTTTTTATTTCACGCGTTGCTTCAATCCCGTTTATAACAGGCATCTCTAAATCCATTAATACAATGTCCGGACGAATTCTTGTTGCTAATTCAATTGCCTCTTGTCCATTTTTAGCCTCACCAATAATTTCAATGTCGGGCTGCGTTTTAAGAAAAAAGACAAGACCACGCCTAACAACATGGTGATCATCTGCGATAAGAACACGTATGGCCATTTTCTCTCCCCCTAAATTGGTATAGATATTTCAATTCTAGTCCCATTTTCTTCAGAGCTTTTCAGCTTAAATTGTCCATTCAATGATTCAGTACGATCTCTCATGCTCTTTAAGCCAAGAGATGGAATATTCCTTAAATCTCCATCATAATTAAAACCGCAGCCATCGTCAGTGATAACCATTTTTACATGCTTTTGATCTACAGATAAGATTAATCCCACCTTTGACTGCCCAGAATGCTTTTTACAATTGGCGAGTGCCTCCTGACCAATTCTCCATAAGGCCTCTTCAACCTTTCCTGGCAGCGAAACTACACCTTCTACTTTAGAGCTCACTTCTAAATCAAGCATTTCACCATAACTTAAAAGGGCACTTATTATTCCATTTTCCAATCCCCTTGGCCGAAGCTGCCAAATCAATGCTCTCATTTCACTTAAAGCTTCCTGTGCTAAATCTTGTATATAAGAAAAAGTTTCTTTTGTTTCTATATCCTTTGTCATTTCTGCCGCTCCTCTTGCCGTTAAACTTAAAGAGAATAGAAGCTGATTGACTGAATCATGCAAATCTCTAGCTAGACGATTTCTTTCCGCTGTTAAGGCATTCTCCTGCTCATGCCCTGTTAGCTTTATTCGNNCAGTGCCTATTTGAAAAGCAATCGATTCAAGCAAAGCCAATTCTTCCTTAGTAAAATGGGTCTTATTTGGCGAACCGACATTTAAGATGCCTATTTTCTCATCACCCGCCCGAAGAGGAACCGTTGCATGATGCGTTAATTGATTTGTGTCCACTTTTTTTTCATTTCGTGCATCTTCAATTCTTTTGCACTCAATTATATTAATTGCCTTATGCAATCTTCCATCGATATAACGGTCTATACACCAGCAGTCTCCCTTGCACATCCGCTCATTATCATTATATGATAACGCTTCGGGCAGCTTTTCCTTTGCAGCTAGCACGTATTTTCCATCTGGCTCAATTA
>NZ_JBALOZ010000137.1:0-2052 GCF_036965125.1 Bacillus sp. JJ1503 | reverse complement strand
ACAAAATTATTTTTATTGATGTCCCTTCGTTTAATAATTCAGCAATTTCCTTTAATATCCAAATTTCCGAATGGCGATTCTCCAATGTCACCTTTATTCCTCCCAATGGATGTTCCTTCCATTATTATAATACTTTTATGTAGCCTAATCCTTAGTAATTAGAATGAAAATTTATACGACTAAAGTTGTAGTTTTGCCTACCGGTAAAATTAAAGAGCACCGAGGAGTTTATTCCCCCCGGTGCATCCCGTTTCATTATTTTTCTGCAGAATTTATCTTCTTATCAACAATCGCCATGAAATCACTTTTGATTTCCACGAGCTTTTGCTCACTTTCCGTAGAACTTGCCCCATTTACTCCGAAATAAAACTTCATTTTCGGTTCTGTTCCAGAAGGTCTTAAACAAATCCATGTTCCATCCTCAAAATGATATTTAATCACATTTGATTTAGGAAGGCTGATGGATGACTGATCCCCATTGCCTTCAGTTCGAACACCTGTTAAGTAATCCTCAACAGCTGCTACTTTTATTCCAGCTACTTGATTTAGCGGATTAGTACGGAAAGAAGCTAATATTTCTTGAATTTGTTGAGCTCCTTCCTTTCCTTTCAAAGTAATCGATTCAAGACCCTCAAGAAAATAACCGTACTGTTCAAATAGAGATAATAATCCTTCATATAATGTCATCCCTTTTTTCTTATAAAAGGCTGCTGCTTCTGAGGCCAATAAAGCAGCTTGAACGGCATCCTTATCTCGTGCAAAGTCTCCAATTAAATAACCATAGCTCTCTTCATATCCAAATAAAAACTGGTATTCCGCCGTTGCTTCATACTCCTTCATCTTTTCAGCAATAAATTTAAAGCCTGTCAATACATCTACTGTATCAGCGCCAAAAGAGGATGCAATTTTTCTGCCGAGCTCAGATGTGACAATGGTTTTTAAGACTATGCCATTTTCCGGAAGAATGTTCTTTTCTTTTTTCTGTGACAAAATATAATGCAGCAGAACAGCGCCAGTTTGGTTTCCAGTTAAAAGAACAAACTCACCAGATTGATTTCTGACTGCGATTCCAAGTCTATCAGCATCAGGGTCAGTAGCGATTAATAAATCAGCATTCTTCTCTTTTCCAACCTTTATCGCCAATTCAAAGGCTGACTTTTCCTCTGGATTAGGACTTTTCACTGTTGAGAATTCAGGATCTGGAAGTTCTTGTTCGTCTACTACATACACTTGCTTATAATGTAAAGCAGCTAAGGCAGCCCTTACAGGTATATTTCCAGTTCCATGCAGTGGAGTAAAAACAATCTTAAGATCTGTCTCACTCCCTAAGGTAGGATTTTCAGAAATTGCGACCAGCCTCTCTATGTATTTACTGTCAACCTCTTCTCCAATTATTTTAATTAGCCCTTTGTCCATTAAATCAGTTTCATCGTCAATGTTAATTAAAAGTTCATTTTCAATTTCATTTACCTTCGAAATGACGATGTCAGCTAATTTAGGGGGCAGCTGTGATCCGTCAGACCCATATACTTTATAACCATTATATTCAGGCGGATTATGGCTTGCAGTAATAACAATACCTGAGAATGCCTGCAAATACCGAACGGCAAAGGATAACTCAGGTGTAGGTCTCAATTCTTTGAATACGTACGTCTGAATCCCTCTTGTTGCCAGTGTTTTAGCTGCCTCCATGGCAAACTCCTTTGACATATGACGGGAATCATAAGCAATTACAACCCCTTGCGCTTTCGCTTCTGACCCATTTTCTTCTATGTAAGCTGCCAGGCCAGCAGAGGCTTTCCTGACTGTATATATATTCATCCGATTCGTTCCTGCCCCGATTTCTCCTCGCATTCCGCCGGTACCAAACTCTAAGTCTTTATAAAAGGCATCCTCCAGTCGTTTTTCATCTTTTTGAAGCAGTTCCACTTTTAATTTTTGATCTAAACTTTCAAATCCAATCCATCTGTCTGCTTTTTCTTTCCAGTTCACGCTATTCCCTCCCAATAGTAAAAGCGAAATTGCCTCGCCCAGGGGCGACAAGCATAAGAC
>NZ_JBALOZ010000136.1:0-10327 GCF_036965125.1 Bacillus sp. JJ1503 | reverse complement strand
GTTATTTAATGTTTTGATGTTTGTAATGCTCTATCATCAGCTTTCTAATAATTTTGGATTTGACTTCGAAAGTTCTAAAATAAAGTCTTCTGAAAATGGGAGTCCTGCTAATAAATCATTATTACCTCTCTTCCCCATTTCCTCGTGGTCTATGGATGGGAAATCACCCTTTTCTTCTGTAACACTTTGTTCTAATTCTAATTCAATTTTGGTCAATTCCTCTTTGATCTGTTGGATTTTTCGTTTATGTGTTCTAAGATAAAGTTCAACGTTGGCCCCAGAGCTGTGTCCAATTGATGGTTTCGACTGACATTCCTTGTTCATCTAAGAGTGTGGCAATCGTATATCGAAAACCATGAGGAGTTATCCTCTCTTCTCCTTTCCAATTCAGAAATTCATTCACTTTATTGACCGCAGCATTCAACTGCTTATTTTTAAGCGGGTAACCCTTAATCACATAACTAAGTGGATCGTCATCATTCAGTTTCATTTCTTCTACGTGTTTCCGTAGTTCTTGCAATAAAAGAGGTGGAAGTGGCAACACCTGCATCTTGTTTTTCGAATTCTTAATTTTTTGATTGTAAATAATCAAACCCTCTTCCAAATTAATGTTTCCCACTTTCAATTTGGTAATGGCCTGGTTACGAAGGCCCGTAAGCAGAAGCAGTTTAATTGTACAATCCATCTATTTACAAGACTTAAGTGTGGCACATTTTCTAATATTGATTCCATCATATCGTTTTTTATAATAGAAAGTAGATGATAGTTTAAATGAGTTGAAGAATTTTTTATGTAATTTGCACCCGTAATTGTCGTAGAAGAAGTTGAAGTAATACAATTAATGAAACACTTACTGATTGTTTGAAATTTTGACATTAGAATTTTCGCCTATTTAACTAATTTTGGGTTTATAAAGAATAAAAAAACCGTAGCTAAATTAAAAGCTATGGTTTTTATCGATGAACTGGTGGGCTGCTTAACGATTAAAATAATTAGCAATTCAAGTTATAAAAATTTATATACCTAGTTATAAAAACAGCAAGTAGAACCCAACCAACTCTGATTGGGTTTTGTGATTTATACAAAACAGATGTCCTTCTTACCTCTTTCAACGCTTATTCATTTATTTAGACGAATTCCACTTAAATCATTGTTAATCATTACAACAAGTCCCTTTCTCTTCAATATGACCAGACTTATTAACTTTTGTCTTCAAATACTTCTCGTTATATTCCGAAATATCCCCCCAAATAGATTCTCTACCTGAAACCTCAAGACCTGCTGTTTTTAATGCTTGAAGTTTTTTAGGGTTGTTGGTTATAAGTGTAACAGGTTTTGTGCGTAATGCTTTAAGGACAAGAATTGCATCTCCATAATTTCTAGAGTCATCAACAAAACCAAGTGCCTCATTGGCTTCAACAGTGTCATAACCATTCTCTTGTAAAATGTAAGCCATCGCCTTACTAAATAAGCCAATTCCTCTTCCCTCATGGTTAGCTAGATAAAATAAAGCACCATTCCCGTGTTCTGAAATCATTTTCATGGATTGCTTTAATTGGAAACCACAATCACATCTCTTACTACCAAAAATATCGCCCGTATGACAGATAGAATGCAATCTAATAATAGCATTATCGTCATATTCAAAATCACCATAGACTAGGACGCTGGATTGTTGTAGCTCGGCTAGGTTTACAGAAGATAATTTATCAATAATCCTTTCAAAATCCTCCGTTACCTCATCACAATTCAGCCAGCAATACCAATGGAAAACAACAGTATCTCCATATAAATTAACAGGAAGCCTAATCGGACCAACTAAATAAATAGCACGTTTATTGGTCTTAATTAATTGGATTTTGTCTTCTAAAACCCCTAAGACTTTAGTGTCGAATGTTTTTTTCATATTCCGATCTCCTTTTTTAAAATAGTATTTACTACGACAACAAATAAACTCATGGAATTGTGGCAATCTTACTTTTTTTTCTTATAAGAAACTTTTTTTCATCCCTTTTACATTTTTAGTTAGCTGACAAAAGGTTTCTCTAGACCCACTAGATGTTTTTGTTCAATAATATAAATGTAATTAATTAAACGGGGGAAAATTACGTAAGAACAAGCATATTGGATTTAAAAAGAGTAGAACACTTGAGGGAAGCATGTACAAAAAGATACTGAAACTATGACACAAAATTACTAAATATCGTGTAAACCTCTGTTATTCCCGCACTTGCTGCTCATTAATCTATTGGCATATTGAATTTATTAATTGCTGTTTTTAGATCCTCGTTTCTAATATGAGTATAAATCGTTTCAATGGAAGAATGTCCAGGTCGTCTTAGCTTTGGTACATCATTTATTTCAGCTTGTTATCTTGTAGCAACAAATGGCGCAACTTATGTACAGATTAAGAAGGTTTACCGAATGCTGTGGCGTTAGCAACCTAGTAGGTAACTTTGTGTCAATCTACATAAGAGTTGCCCTTTTACGTCAAAGAAATTGACATAAGGTACCTTTCCTTTCTTTTTCTTTTGCTAACCCTTCTCCTTTAGGAAAAAATAGAAAATCATATTCATCAGAAGTAGTAATAGGTTTGCTTTTATTTTCCAAAATATTCAGCTCCATTTAGATAGGATAGACTTAAAGATAGACTTGAATAAGCTTATAAAACAAATGTTTTCTATAAAAAAGAGAGGTTTCTACACCTCTCATTTACAAATATTATTTAAACAATACCTAAGTTCCTTAAGCATCAGCTCATTTTGACTGGGGAACTGCAATCATTATGCCTTGTATAAAACTTTAATTTCCCCTTCCGTTTGGAAACAATTAGTCTAATCCCGTCTACTTTCTATTCACAGAGATAATCAGTATTATTATCTTCAATTACAACGTCTCTTTCTTTAAAGGCATAGATGAGCTAGGGATTAATTCTTCACTTTCAATCACCCGGGTTTTCTTGGCAATGCTCTCCCTCCTTAAATAATTTTCTAGTCTCTTATACATATTACACAAACAAGTGTTCTTGTTATTAATCTTTTAATATATTAAAAAGTCCCCACCTTCAGAGATGGGAACAATTACATTACAAATAGTCCTTGCCAGTCTTAGCCACTATCATCGTATCCTGAATATACTTTGCTGATTTATGCAGCCACTCAGTTTCCTGCTCGTCCAATTTAATTTCTAATTGCTTTTCCACGCCATTTCGCCCAATTACACATGGCATGCTTAGTGCAACATCTCCATCATAGCCATATTGCCCATGTAAGGTTGTGGAAACTGGATATACACTACGTTCATCAAGCATGATGGCTTTTGCTAATGTAATTGCGGCCTGGGCCACTCCTGCATTTGTCCACCCTTTATTATTTAAAACAGCAAATGCTTCTTTAACGACCTGCTGACCCATTTTCTCTCTGTTTAAAGGTTCTTTTCCATCAAAAACTTGATCCAATTCACCTTCTCCAAACCCATTCACATTTAAGCGGCTAAAAACAGGGAAGGCTGTATGGCCGTGCTCACCCATCATATATCCTGTTACACTTTTTGGATCAATATTGTAATTCGAAGCAACGACATAGCATAAACGGGCAGAATCCAGCATCGTCCCAGTTCCAAAGACACGACCCTTCGGATAGCCAAATTCATTTTCAGCAATGTAAACCATTGTATCTAATGGATTTGTAATCATGATCACAATGGCTTCCTTCGTATACTTAGTTATCCCAGTCATTACCTCTCGAATAACCTCTGCATTCTTTTCAGCCAACAATGCCCGGTCTGGCATTGCATCCTCATCAGTTTTCAGGACACTTGGACCAGCGGCACAAATAATAACATCTGCGTCTGCACATTCTGAATAATCACCTGAACGAACTGTCGTGTTGGACATATATGTAAGGGCAGTTGCGTGAGATTGGTCTAATGCTTCGCCAAAAGCAACTTCCTCTCTACAATCAATAACAACAATTTCAGAAAAAAGGCCAAGCTTCATAGCATCGGCTAGAACGTATGATCCAACATGCCCAACGCCAACGATGACTAATTTATTTTTTTTCATCCTAATACCTCCTAAGCTTTCGTCAAAGATGTTACCTTTAAATAATATTTCACAAAAATAGCTACAAGTAAATGGTTTAAGACGATTATTTGATTGAATAATTAAAAATATTAATATTCATACGGTTAATGCCGTATTTTCCCCGCTAAATAGGAAACATTATACTTGGCAGTCAAAGACAGGAGGGAAAAAATGAATAAGCAGCGTGCAAAACAAATATCAGAATCACCAGAGATACATAAAGTTACGTATAACGGCAAGCAAGTTTATATTCAGCATGTAAATGAAGATGATACAGCAAGAATTTACCCCCTGGATGATCCATCAAATGAGCAGGATGTGTCTTTGTCTCAATTAAAAGAATAACCAACAGAAAAGGCGTTTTCCTGATTACTTTTCTAAAGCAGGAATGCGCCTCATTTAAAAAATAATATTAATCTTAGCCTTTTCGAATTAATGATTTCATCTCTTAATCCCAAACAAACCTTTCCCCACAAAATGGAATAAACATCAGCTTTGTTTTCCCAAGCTCAATGACGTCATATGGTTTCAGTTCGTCAGCTGTTATGACCTCTTCGTCATTTAAATAGACAAGTCCCCGTGATTCACCAGGGTACACTCGGAATTGACGTTTTTTTGGACTAAAGCTTACAATGGCATGATTCTCTCTAGAAATTGCTTCATCCCCTGCAATACAAATATCCATTTTATCAGATCGGCCGATAAAGTTTCGTTCACTTCTTATCCGAAAATCCTTGCCTTTATCCGGTCCCTCTACACACACTAACCAACCAACTACTGGATCAATCCCCATTTGCTTGCGGAAAACAGCTACCGTTTTTCCATCCTGTTGGTTAGGTGGAACAGGGGTATTTCGAATATCATTTCGTATCTTGGCTACGGTCTTGCCTAATTCATCATTTTCATTTGGGATCTTTGCCTGAGTTTTGGAAGGGTCATTTCCAGCAGGCTGCCTCATCGGCATTGTCATCCCAAGATTTAAATCAATATTGACCCCACAATGAGGACATAAACTATGTTTGGCTTCATCATAATAATGACCATTTATACACCTTTTCACGATCCTATCCCCCTTCTACCTCAGTTGCGGAAATAAGCCACTTAAAAATGCCGTCTGAACGAATAAAGCTATGAATTAATGTGCTTTTCGCTTCGAAATTTTGCGTACCGTCCTTGTAAGTCAAGGTTTGAACTACTTTTGCTTTTGCAGTCTCTCCTTGTATCTCTAAAACTTCAATACTTTCAATTGTTGCTTGGATCTCGTCATAGGTTTCAAAGAAACTAGTAATGCTCTGCTTTGTAAGGCCTGCTGAACTTGGATCAATGGTACTTAAATAGGTCTCTACATCCTCATCCTCAAACGCAAACCCATTAGCGTAAATGGTGATTTCGATTTCCAAATCATCAGAGTAAACGTCTGTTCCTTGGTTATTATACATATCTTCAATCTTTTCCATATCGGGATGTGTCAGATTATTCTCTTTAAAATATTTAAAATCTGCTAAAACAAAATCCTTAAACGATTTATTTTCCGAAAATATTTCATCTTGATGTGAAGAATAAAGGGCTAATGCCGCATTAAATTGATTAGAAAATAAATAGGCATGGGCAAGATTCGCTTTAAACTCAATATTGCCCGGATCGAGCTCGAGCGCCACTTCTGCTGATTCGATCGCATCGTCAGACATTTTATTTAATAATTGAATATAGGACAACATCCCGTAAGAGTTTGCTAACTCAACATAATCATCTTGAAAAACAGGATCATCTTCAAGCAATTCCTCTAGTATATCCACACTTTCCTCTATATCTTTAAGTGCATTTTCGTAATAACCTAAATTACTTTTGATAAGAGAAATATTTCTATATAATACGCCTATCGAATATAGGGCATCAAAATCATATTCATTCACTTCATAAAGAACCTTTGCCATATCCCTAGCTTGAATATAATGTCTTAGCGCATCCTCCTGTTCATTTTTAATATCTAGGTTATAGCCTTTATCCCAATATTCATTTACAATTGAAAGCTTCTTAATTTTTATGGTTTCTTCATCGACTGGCAGATCTATTCCCTTACTAACTTCTAGGTGGACTAAATCGTTTTCATTTACCTTTTGGTCGGGGTTTATAGATTGCTTTATTACCCATCCTTTTTCGAGGAATAAACTTTCAACATAAGTGACATTACCGAACTTTAATCCTTCTTTTGCTAATAGTTCCTTTGCTTCTTCCTCGCGGATATCCATAATATTTGGAACAGTTACTTGTTTGGTAACAGGTTTAGGGGCTTCCTGAGTTTTATTAACGGCTACTGGGGCATCCTTCGTTTTCACTATTTCTTTTCCCGCTTTTGCACCGAATAGGATGGTTGCAGCAAAAATACCAGCAAACAAAAGGATCGCAACCGCCGCTCCTCCGCCAATCCAAACCCATTTTGAAATTCCTGTTTTCTTTGCCGATTCTTGATGCTGGGAAACTGTCGCCTTCGTTACCTGCTTAACTGGTCCTTTACTATTGATTTCATTCGTTTTATTCGAAACGGGCGCTGATTCATGTAAATTCTCAAGCAGCTCCTGCTGAAATTCTTCCATTGACTGGAAGCGGTCTGTTGACTTTACAGATAATGCCTTCATCAGTGCGGCTTCTGCTTTTGCAGGAATATCAATACCAAGCTTAGATGGTGGAATGATAGCATCCTCTTCTAACCGATCAAGAGATTCAGGTGGTACATGACCAGCAATGGCGCGATAAAATGTAGCAGCCGTTGCATATACATCTGTCCAAGGTCCTTGTTTTCCTTTACTTCGGTATTGTTCTTCTGGTGCATATCCAGGCTTTAATATAACGGAAATGCTTTTACTAAATTCTGTTATGGCGTGGCGAGCCGCTCCAAAATCCAGTACTTTAACTTGGCCTTCGGCGGTAATGTAAATATTATCCGGACTAATATCCCGATGAAGTGTTTCTGACCGGTGAACCTCCCTTAATGCATCCATAACAGGCATCATGATCATAAGGGCAGTTTGATAAGAGACTTTTCCTCCCTGCATTTCTAGGTACTGCTTGAAATCGACACCTTCTAAATAGTACATAACTAAATAGGCCGTTCCATTCTCTCTAAAGAAATCCCGTACTCCAACAATTCCAGGATGATTATTATATTGAGCCAAAGTTTTTGCCTCATCTAAAAACTTATTCAAGCCATGCTCAAAATGAGAATTAAGACTGCCTGAGAATACGGATACCATCGTATGCCCAGGAGATCTTGTTGCAAAATCCCGAGGCATATATTCTTTAATGGCAAGCTTCATATCGAGATTTAAATCCCATGCTAAATACGTTATGCCAAAACCTCCATGTCCAAGAACTCTCCCCAAAAGGTATTTCTTATGCAGAATCGTTCCAGGCGGTAAATGCTGTGGTGCTTCTGCGGCCGACTCTGTAACCCAGCCACAGTGGGGGCATATATGATCGGATCCCTTATCCCCCATACACCCTAAACAAAGATGATTAATATCCGCCATCCCTTCACCTCATTCTGACAAATTATTCACTTACAAACACAGCAATGGCGCTGTAATTATCATTGTTTTCGAGAGTACGCCCCTTTAGATTAATCTCCATTAATTGAAGCCAGTCTGAAGGAGTTGAACATATTAGCCTAGTATTCTCCATTTCTTCTTCTGTGATATATTCCCAAAACCCATCAGAACATAGCAAGAAGGAATCCCCAGGATAAACGGTCATTTCATTTTCAGGAAAAGTTGCTTTGACAGCTCCTTCTGACCCTAACACTCGAAATAACCGGTTCCGATCCTCGTGAAAGCGAATTTGGTCGGCTGTTATTTCTCCTGCATTGACAAGAGCTTGGCATACACTATGATCCTTTGTTTGTACCATTACCTTTCCATTCCTGATCATATATAGACGGGAATCTCCTACATGTGCCCATGTGGCAAAACTATTTTTACATAATAGGACAACGACGGTCGTTCTCATTGGTTTTGCAGTTGTTTCTAATAGTAGATGTTTGCGGATAACCTTTTGTGTTTGTTCAATGCCTTCCTTTAGCCATTGAATATCATTTCTCATCTGGGATTCTTGTAAAATAGTTTCTACCGCAAGTCTTGATGCAACCTCCCCAGCCTGATATCCGCCAAGTCCGTCAGCAACTACCCAGCATCCACCGTTTTCCAACTCATTAAAACCAATGAAATCTTGGTTAACTTCCCTTCCGCCTTTATTTGATATTGAAGCTGAGCTATACTGCATTATTTAATCTCCCAGCTTACTTCAAACATATTTTCCTTCGAGGTTAAATAAAAGCGATCACCTGAACGCAATTGAGTTATTTTCCCTTGGGGAATCCGTTCACCTGATACAAGATATGTCCCATTAGAACTGTGATCCTCAATCATGAACGTCTGATTATAATGATCATATCGGATCGTACAATGCTTCCTGCTAATCTCTTCAGAATTATGAGGATAAACAAACTGGCATTGCTTTGCATCCCGTCCAATTGATAAATGAGTCCCATTTAATTCAATTGTTTGGCCGGCAAAATAACCAGAAAGTCCCTTTAATTTTGGCACTGAACTTGGAGAGGAAGGTATAATAGGAACAGAAGGTGCTGCTTTTCCAGGTTTATTTCCTTTTTTCCTTGTCATTAAAATGATCACGACAATGATAATAAATAAGAAAAGTAAACCTGCTGCAGCTATTCCGATTATCCACCATATAGCTGTAGATTTTTCTTCAGTATCGTCAACTATTACTTCGACAATCGGATTACTGGCAGTTAAATAGTTAATTCCTCTAGATTCTAGCATTGGAATCAATTCTTCGATTTGGACGGCTCCATTTATCCCAGAAGCACTAGTAACTCCAAATGTATTAATCCCGATTACTTGACCATTTACATTTAGGAGCGGACCACCAGAATTTCCAGGATTAATATTGACGTCAATTTGCAAGATCCCCCTGCCGCCTTGGGTAGATATTTTACTGATAATTCCTTTCGTGATCGTTACATCATTAGGTTCACCAGATGGAGTATCATCGATTAAATCTGCATCTCCAGGGAAGCCTAAGGCATATACCTCTTGGCTTGCTTTTACCTCATCACTATTTCCTAACTCCATAGGAGGCCGTTTAAATAGATCCTGCGACAATTCTAATATAGCCAAGTCCTTAATTTTGTCATAAGCGATAACAGTCGCTTCAATTTGGTCCTCCTTTGAAAGGAGAATCGTGACACCATTTAAATTTGGTTCTACAACATGATAGTTAGTGACGATATGACGGACAGGCTCTGAATTGCCAACAGCAAAGCCAGTTCCTGTATATAAGCCTCCATCTGAACCATAGCAAAGAATCCTTACTACACTGTTTCTAAGCTCATCTATCGATCTAGATTCCGCAATTGCGGCATGAGAATAAAAAAACAGTATAACAATGGAACATAGGAAAGTAATTAAAGTCCTATGAAAGGAGCTATTCCGCTTATTCATTTTTGGCATTTCCATCCCCTCTTCCCTTTAAATCTGTCCTAAAGTCAAAATGGCTACAGTCGCATTATCTTGATGAGGCTTTTGTTTCTTTAGCACCAACTCAATTAATCTATCTGCTGCTTCCTGTGTTAATAAGGAACTGCATACATCCATCATCTCCTGATTTGAAACAGATCCATAAAGACCATCGCTGCAGAGGATAATGGAGTTCCCCCTTTCAAGCGGAATCGGGTCTAATGAAACATCGAGCTCCTCGATTTCCTCTAAACCTAGAAAACTCGTTAAACTTTCTCTTTGAGGATCATTTTCTGCTTCCTGCCGGGAGATTTGACCAGAAGCTACTTTTTCCTCCAGCTCTTTAGCATAAATATGATCCGTAGTCAGCAGCTTTACAGTATGATTTTGGTACAAATAAATTCGGCTATCTCCGACAGATAACCAGTACAATTGATTCTTGAAAACAACGGTAGCAATTAGTGTTGTCCCGACTCCTCCTTCTAACCCATTTTGTTTGGCAAATGCTTTAACTGATTTATTGGCCTCTTGAACTGCAGATACTAATTTATCCGGTATAGAGTCTATTTCAATGGATTCCTGATAATGTTTGACAAAAGTTTGTACTGCAAGGAAACTAGCTTCCTTTCCACCTATAAATCCACCCATTCCATCAGCTAAAACCGCGAGAACTCCATACTTATTCATGAATGGCTGATCATGAATATCTGTG
>NZ_JBALOZ010000135.1:0-8683 GCF_036965125.1 Bacillus sp. JJ1503 | reverse complement strand
TATGGTAAAAACAAACGGGAAAAGGTATTTATTATTCCTGTTTGTTTTTTTTTAACTGATTAATTACCCATGTTAAATAATATACATACATTAGCAGTAAACCAGGATGTATACATGAAAGGAGAAGATTGCTTTGAATGGATCGTTACTTAATTCCTTTAGAAAAGGTGGATATATTTTCTATGCAAGGCATGGGGAAGCGACCATTGGAAGTGATTTACCCTATTTAAACTTTCAAGACTGTTTAACCCAAAGAAATCTTTCTGAAAAGGGACGTAGGCAGGCTATTTATTATGGAGAAATTCTTCGATACTTACAAATACCAATTAAATACCCTGTTTCCGCAAGTCCTTTTTGCAGGACAATAGAAACAGCACAGTTAGCATTTGGAAGTGGCAATGTTCAAGTTAATCCTTTTTGGTTTGAGATATATAGGTTGGGTGGAAATTTACCTAGTAGTAATAGACAAAGAATTTTAAATAATTTTAAGACTGTTTTGGAAACAGTTCCGGAAGAGGGAAGAAATAAGGTTATTGTTGCTCACAGTTTCCCAGAAGGGGTAGGTTTAGGTCTAATACCTAATATGGGGACAGTTATTATAAAGCCTAAAGGGGAAGGTAATGGTTATGAAGTTGTTGGTCAATTATCTTTAGAAGATTTGAGTAAATTAGATAGTTAGAAGAAGGTTCTTTACCAGAAAAGCATAGGTGAAAGTAACTCTAGATAAGAATTGTTAAAGAGGCTAACTTAAAATAGAGAAGACCGTCCATGTTGTTTAGACGGTCTCCTTTTGGTTTTCTTAAACTTGAACTTCACTCATTAATGCATGAGTGTTATCTTCTGTATCTTTAAAAAGTGCCTGGTGTACACCAGAATTCTTTCGGACTTTTCGACATTATTCGGGGTGTGGCATTTTCAAGACCACTTTATATAACACTTCCAAATACAATCTGTATTTACCCTTTCTCAGATAATTTCGAATATCTGTTATAATAGTAGTTAAAGTCTATTCATATCTCTATATCAAGAGTAGGAGAAAAGACGCCTATCTTACGGTATTAACCAAATGAATAGATTGAACTTTATATATGCAAATGATTCTTCAAACTCTTATATAGAGATAAATAAGGAGTGATTGCTTTGGAATTAAATGATGTTATATTCGGTCATAGATCCATACGGGAATATGAAGATAGGGAAGTAAGCCAAGAACTTTTAGAGCAAATAATAGATGCTGGCATTCGTGCTTCATCAAGTGGCAATATGCAAACTTATTCGATTATCGTCACAAAAGACAAAGAGCTTAAGCAGAAACTTTACACTGCACATATGGAACAATCGATGGTTGTTGATGCACCTATACTATTAACCTTTTGTGCTGATTTTAATAGAATGAGAAAATGGCTTTCGCTCAATGATGCACCTGTCCATTTTGATAATTTCATGAGCTTTATGATTGGGGCTATTGATGCTAGTTTAGTAGCACAGAACTGTGCTTTAGCAGCAGAGAATGCTGGGCTGGGCATTTGTTATATGGGCTCAACGCTAGCAAATTGTGATCAAATTGGTGAACTGCTAAACTTACCGCCCAATGTCGTACCAGTTGTTGGTTATTCAATAGGATATCCCGCAGAAAACCCTGCCCCGCGTGATCGATTGCCAAGGCATGGAATTGTACACTATGACCAGTATCGTGATTATTCAGATGAGGAAATTCTAGAAATCTACAAAGAAAGAAATGAAAAAGGATGGAAACGCTACATGGACATTCCTAGGCTAAAAGAAATGACGGAACGACTGGGATTAAAGAATCTAGCTCAAGTCTATACCATTGCCAAATATACGCAAGAATCTCATATCGAGTTTTCGCAGACAGTGCTGAATTACTTGGAGAAGCAGAACTTTATGAAAAATGATTGAGGTTTTTTAAGTTGATGCTAATTCAAAGGAGGCATAGTGTGAAACACCTTTATATAAAACAAAAGGTATTCAGTCTCGGTGGCAAATTTACGGTAAAGGATCAGCAGCAACGGATTAACACAGGGACGTACATAAAAAATGCTGACGGATTTTTTTAGAAATTCAATAAAAAAGCTAGACAAGATATTATTACATGGTGTTATTTCATGTCTAGCTTACCTTACTCAATTATCCCTAAAACCTCATCAATTGAAAAAATATCTTGGATAAGATGATCCTTTGCTTATTCTTTAATTTCTCTCGCAGCCGAAGAAGGTCAAGTCTGGTTGGAGATCTGCAGCTCCCAGAACGGGGCCGGAAGCAAAATCAGCGATACTAAGATTAAACAAAGTATCACTAGAAGAAGGTGGGCCAGTTGTAAAAGAAACCTCAAATTCTCTTGGAGTTGTTTCACCAGTTACAAGTCCCTCACCTTTTATGTCTACTATACATACATCGGCATCCAAAAAACCGCAACTAACGGATTCAGTACTTGCTGGGGTTGCAGAAAACGTAAAACTCCTATCATCGCCTCCATTGCTTTGGTCGAAAAATGTTGCGGTGAAGGTAGTTGATTCTAGTCTATCTGCACAGGCATTAACAGAAAGAGTTATTGATCCAGGCCTAGTAGAACGATCTTCAAAGAAAAACATGTCAAGATTTTCTGTTGCTGCATCAGGGTTTGTACGCACCCCACACGAACATCTTAGTCCCATGATTACACATCCTTTCTTCGTAAATTACTACCAAAATATGTCCAAATGGACAAGCCGGTCTGTATGATACACCTGTGTCTCTAAAAAAAGGTGCTTGTCCGAGTGAACGAGCCTAGGTATTAAATTTTATCCCATTTACATAGCAGTGGATTTCGCAATCGAAATCACACTGCTTTTTAATGATTGTACAGGTGGAAATTATTTTTTATTTTTGTTACGCCTGTTCTTCTTCCCCATAAAGTTCATTTAAATGTGCTATATGTCCTAATCCCCATTCATGCATTGACACCATTAGAGGTATTAGTCCTTTTCCATATTCGGTTATTGAATATTCAACTTTTGGAGGAATTTGTGCATAAATCTTACGGTTTAGAATATCATGATATTCCAATTCCCTTAGTTGAGTAGTAAGCATTTTTTTCGTTACATCTGGAATTAAGCGTTGAAGTTCACTAAAGCGCAGTGTTCCGTTTTGAATTAAATGAAAAAGAATAACAGGCTTCCATTTTCCAACAAGAATATCAAGAGCTGTTTCAATCGTTCCAGCTCCATTTCCTTTACATTCGTCAGCCATTTAGCTTCCTCCTTCTAAGGTATCTTTTTGTATACTATGGCACATTAATGTAACTACTTCCAGTAATTTCTCTTAGGTATTATTCTAACCTTAGAAGTTAAATTGAAACAAGGGGGGATTGTTACAATGAAGTTGACAGTTCGTATTATACAAGGCTTATTAGCTATCGGATTCTTATTATTTGGTTATATAAAATTAAGGGCAGATCCCATGCAGGTTGATGCATTTAACAATGTGTATGGATATGGCACAGGTTTTATGTATGTAGTAGGGGCAATCGAAGTTGTTTTAGGAATTGGATTAATCGTTGGTTATTGGAAGGAAAATTTAGTTCTTATTTTTAGTGGGTTATTAGCAATGGTTATGACTGGAGCAGTTTTTACCCATTTACAAGCAGGCCAAGGATTTGGAGTTGCCATGATGCCGTTTATTCTTCTTATTTTAGCCGTTATCGTGTTTTGGGGTCAGAGAAAAATAAATTCAATTAAAGAGGAGATTATTGTATGAATATAGCACTATGGGCTGTTCAAGTTTTATTAGGGCTAATGTTTTTAATGGCAGGGTCTACGAAAGCTTTGACTTATGAAAAAGCAAAAGCTAGCATGCCTTGGGTAAAGGATTCTTCAAAAGGATTGGTGATATTTATCGGGGTAGCAGAGCTGCTTGGAGCTATTGGTTTAATTGTACCTTATGCAACTGGAATCGTACCTGTATTGACACCGATTGCAGCTTTAGCACTTGGAGTCGTTATGATTCTTGCGGCCGGATTTCATATTAAAAGGAATGAAAATAAGGCTATAGGGATGAATCTTATTTTATTAGCGTTAGCCATATTTGTGGCAATTGGACGTTGGTAGAAGGAGTAAAAAAGATGATGCCTTCATTATTTATCGGTCATGGCTCCCCATATTTAGCTGTTCAACAAAATGAATATTCCCATTTTTTATCTGAATTAGGAAAACAATATAAACCAAAAGCCATTGCCATATTTAGTGCTCACTGGGAAAGTGAGATTGTCTCATTAACCTATACAGATGATATTCTTGATACTGTCTATGACTATTACGGTTTTCCCGATGTAATGTATCAAATCAAATATCCGGTCAAGGGTTCTACTAAAGTCGCCCAAATTCTTGAGAAACGGTTTAAGAATGCAGGAATCAAAACCCAAAGGGAAGAAAGACGCGGATTGGACCACGGTTCATGGGTAGCACTTCGCCACATGTATCCAGACGCAGACATCCCAGTAATACAATTATCTGTTCATCCTTTCTTATCTCCTAAAGAACAATATAACATTGGGAAGGCGTTACAAGGGATAGGAGAGGAAGATATTTTGGTTATTGGAAGCGGTACAACGGTCCACAATTTTCAATGGTTTTTCCCTGACGCAACCGAACCGACTAAAGAAGCAGTTGAATTTGATAATTGGGTCATTGAAATGGTCCAAAAAAGGGATCTAAACGCCTTGGATCATTATCTTCAATTAGCTCCCCATGCACGTTTAGCCGTACCGAGACCTGAGCACTTTGTTCCCCTCTTTATTGCAATGGGTAGCGGAGACGAAAGGAAGACTCCAAAAGTTATCAATCAAACTTATGAATTTGGAGCAATGAGTAATTTGTGTATGGAATTTTAAAGAATGCATGATGGTAAAAGTTTTAATTTTTGAATTAAATATTGGAGAAACTAGCACAGTTTTTGACTGTGCTTTTTCTACGTTGTCATTTAAAAACTAAGCTAGATGAGATATTTCATTGATAACGTATCTTGTTTAGCTTACTTTTTTTTGTTTGGATTGATTACCATTAATAATATAGCATCAATAGCTGTGAAGAACAGTGCCTGTCACTGTTGGTTTTGGTGGAGCAGGTTCATCGGGCTTTTAGGATAAATCGAGGTGAACCTTACCATAAATAGAGGCGGTTTTTTGATAGTTAACCGAATATGAAAAGGGGGCGATTCTGTACAAAAGTAAGAATTGCCCCCTGTAATATTGAATAATAGAATGTCCGTAAAAGTTATCCAAATTCCTATTCGCTTACATTATTTCTTTAAATAGAACCCTGTTATGATCCAAGCTAACCCATACAATCCTCCGGATAATAATCCACTAACAAGGGCATTTATGCTGTATATAACAATCAAGGAGACGGCAACCATGGGTACAGTTAGAAGGAACAAAATAGCTGCGGTTTGAGGAAGTTCTTTCCGGCGGTGTAGCACTAGGCCAATTGGAAGTGCGCCAAGATACATTACTATAATGCTAATACCGGCGACTAAATGGACCAAATCCATAAAAGATTTAAAGTCAAAGAAGCCGTGTAAAATAAAAGCTAATGCCACAATTGCAAAAATCCCCTGTCCGATTCCTGAAAGAAAGACCCCTGTTCGCCACATAAAACCTGCTTTTGTAACTGTAACTCGATTATTGAGTCCATGCAGACCAAGTAGTAAACCACACATTGCCACAAACAGCATGGTATCATTAAGGTAATAGACATAATGAGTAACATCTTGCGGAATTCCGTCATTTCCGGGTGTCACCTCAAGGTACCCTTGCCAAATGTTACTGATGGCCAAAAGTGAACCGCCTGTTATTGCGCCTAAGGCAGCCAGACCAAGCCGTCCATTACTTGGGCCCCCTAATGTGGAAGAAATCTCCCCATGTTTGCCATTTTCCATCCTCGCATCCCCCCTCTAGAGTGTTCTGAGTTGCATTATTAAGATATTCTTGTTCTCTGGCTTTGAGTACGTAAAAATGAATTTGGTGACAAATCATTTTTAAATGCGAATTTTGGAAAATGAAGTTATTTTACCCTATCCAACGTTACAGTGAATCGTATGGCAAGTTTACAAAAGCCAAATAAAAAGGGATACAGTCTTAAAAATAGTTTCCGAGAGAAAACTGCACCCGATTGTTAGACACAACTAACTATTGGGGGGTGTTTTTTAATGGTGCATCCTTGGAAAATTTCCCTTTTGTTACTTAGAGCTCATCTCTTCCTCTGTACTTTTATGCTCGGCAGAGGGGAAATTTTACAAGAGTAGTGAAAGTGTCCTTTCGAATCTACCAATTTTGAATATATTGTCATATAACGAATAGCATATTTTATAATAGAGGAAGATGACAATGTATAAAAAAGTAGCTGTAGCAATTATTCATGGAATGGGAAATCAAACAGAGGGTTTTGCTAAGGAAACAATAGCCAAGATTCATAAAAAATTCACTGAAAAAATGAAGCATCTAGTTGAAGATCCTGCTTCCCAGCTAGTCATCCAACCGGTCCTAAGGACAACTGTTTTTAAAGACAGAAAGGAAAATCTGTTTAAAAAATTGGTTCTGGACAATAAATTAAATTATCAAGGACTAAGGAATTTCCTTATCAATTATTTAGGCGATGCCGTTGCCTATCAACCGGTGGAGACTGCAAGGCAAAATTATGAGAAAGTACATGAGAAAATAGGGGAAGGTCTTAACTTACTTTCTGAAAAGGCTGGAGATGATGCACCTTTATGTATCATTTCACATAGTCTGGGTTCTGTAATGGCGAGTAATTACTTTTATGATTTACAATTTAAACAAGATGATGTCACTTCGATTATCAACGAATCCTCTCCTTTGGAAACAGGCGATACGTTAACCTTATTTTATACAATGGGTACAACTCTCCCACTATAGAGTTTACGTTATTTTAATTTTAACCGTCCAATTAATATTCCTTCTAAAAACCTCCAAAGCTACTATCCTGGATTACAAGGTGAATGGATCAACTTTTACAACAAAAATGATGTTTTAGGTTTTCCATTAAAGCCTGTAGATGAAAATTATGATATCGCTGATAACGAAGATAGGGAAGTAAATGTAGGTAATATACTAACAAGTTGGAATCCATTAAGCCATTTAAGCTATGATACCGATAAGCTTGTTATTGAACCAATTGTGGATGGATTGGTCCGTACGTGGAGACAGATTAATCATATTTAATTGTTTAATTTTTTTTAGCCTTAAGAAAGAACGACTAAAAAGAGCGAAATAAAATAAAAAAAACCGCACTTAAAATAGATACGGTGAACTGTATCATAAGTAAATGAGGTTTTTGTATTGACTGAACAAATTCCCTTGAGATGGGGATGTTAGAATTTTTTTTATTCAAGTTCTTTCCGATACGAACGACAAGAGAGGGGCCGGAGGTAGACCTAGCATCGGCGACAGCAAGAGGTGCCCAAACCGGCGAGGTGGAAGGTATAACGGGTGAGAATGTTCGACTGGCTTTGTTAAGCCAGTATTTTAACTGATCAATGGAGCATTAGGGAGCGGAGCACCAAGCAGCCATCGTCATTCCGCTGGCGCGAAACTCGACAATACGCTTGGCCCATAGTTGGCGGGGTTGTTCTTTCGTTGACATAGAGGCAACCTCCTCAATTCGATTACCTCTACGTTCTCATGGTGAAGGTGCCGTTGACGGTGGGTTGGATTTGACGCTTACCTATTAATCAGAAAAAAAATTAGGTTCTCAAAGGTTTTCACCAAAAATTTACACACTCTATTTGACAAGCCTAGCTGGAGGGTCATTCTTTTTTCTCAAGTATTTTTATCTTTTTAGCAATGATGTCCACAGCTTTTTTTGGATTTAAACGATATAAAAAGTCCATTATTTTTGCATCATTTCCGGCTAATACTCGGAATTTTTTACTTTCCATGCCTTTAATAATGATTGCAGCTGCTTTATTTGGGCTGAGCAACTTATATGAATGGTTGCCAGCACTTTCTATTTGAATTCCAGCATTTTGGACGATGTTAGTGTCGACTCCACCAGGAAAGACGACTGTTACGCCTACATTGGTATCTCTTAGTTCTAAATGAAGACCTTCTGTTAACATTTTGGCAGCTGCTTTTGAAGCTGTGTAAATCGATTGATGTGGCACAGGAAGAAATCCACCCATGCTCGAAACATTTGTAATGTGAGCCTCTGGTCGTTTTAAAAGGTGTGGTAAGAACGATTTACACATAAAGAGCGTACCGTAAAAGTTTACATCCATAACCCTTTGAATTTGTTCATAGTCAAGATCATTCACACTATGGAATTGCTGAATTATTCCCGCATTATTAATAATCCCATCTATGCATCCGTGAACGGCGATGATTTCCTTTGGAAGCCTTTCCACATCATCTCTGTTGGTTAAATTAGCAATGTGTATTGAAATCTTGCCATCATAGACTGTAGCTAATGATTTTATTTCCTCTAGCCCGGATTTGTTGAGGATGGCCGCGACTTTAGCTCCCCTTTCCAAGAGTTGGAAAACAAGCTCTCTCCCAATCCCTCCACCAGCCCCTGTTACGACCATGACTTTATTTAATACTTTCATACCATTCCTCCATACTTTTAATTAATAATGAACCCATCAAATATACATATGTAAGGGTATATGA
>NZ_JBALOZ010000134.1:0-7180 GCF_036965125.1 Bacillus sp. JJ1503 | reverse complement strand
ATGTCACACATTGTATTAAGATTATTGTTGAGAAGAGTAGATGGTCAAAAATCCCATCTATTCGACAAATTTCTAAATCTTTATATTTGATTAAATATGTAAAAGGGGGATAAACCCATGGTGAAAAATGATGTATTTAATGCCCGTAAGTCATTTGAATTAGACGGGAAGCGTTATCATTATTATCATTTAGGTGCTTTAGAAAAAGCTGGTATCGGCAATGTAGCAAATCTGCCGTACTCTATTAAAGTATTATTAGAATCTGTTCTTCGTCAATTTGACGGTCGTGTTATTACGCAAGAACATGTAGAAAACTTAGCAAAATGGGGCACGGATGAAGTTAAAGAGGTTGACGTACCATTCAAACCTTCACGTGTAATCCTGCAAGACTTTACTGGAGTTCCTGCGGTTGTAGATTTAGCATCTCTTCGCAAGGCTATGGCAGACATGGGGGGAGACCCAGATAAAATCAACCCTCTTAAGCCAGTTGACCTTGTTATTGACCACTCTGTTCAAGTTGACCAATTCGGTTCTCCTGAAGCATTAGATGCTAATATGAAGCTTGAATTTGAAAGAAATGCGGAGCGTTATCAATTCCTAAGCTGGGCACAAAAAGCGTTCGATAACTACCGTGCTGTACCGCCTGCTACAGGTATCGTTCACCAAGTAAACCTTGAGTATCTTGCAAGTGTTGTTCATGCAATTGAAAATGAAGATGGAGAATTCGAAGCATTCCCAGACACATTAGTAGGTACTGATTCCCATACAACTATGATCAACGGTATTGGTGTTCTTGGCTGGGGTGTTGGAGGAATTGAAGCGGAAGCTGGAATGCTTGGACAGCCTTCATATTTCCCTGTACCTGAAGTTGTAGGTGTGAAGCTAATTGGAGAACTTCCAGACGGCGCAACGGCTACTGACTTAGCATTAAAAGTAACACAAGTTCTTCGTGCACATGGTGTTGTCGGAAAATTTGTTGAATTTTTTGGTCCTGGCGTCACTGAACTGCCGCTTGCTGACCGCGCAACAATTGCTAACATGGCACCTGAATATGGTGCAACTTGCGGATTCTTCCCAGTTGACGCGGAATCACTTGAATACATGCGCTTAACTGGCCGTTCTGAGGAACAAATTAAATTAGTAGAAACATACTCTAAAGAAAATGGATTATTCTTCGATCCTTCATTAGAGCCAGTTTATACAAATGTTGTAGAGATTAATCTTTCTGATATCGAAGCAAACCTTTCTGGTCCAAAGCGTCCACAGGACTTAATTCCACTTTCAGCGATGAAACAGGAATTTAACAAAGCATTAACTGCTCCACAAGGCAACCAAGGCTTTGGTTTAGATGGAAAGGAAATTGATAAGGAAGTAACAGTTAAATTCAATAATGGCGATACAACAGAAATGAAAACAGGTGCTGTTGCAATTGCTGCCATTACGAGCTGTACAAATACTTCTAACCCATATGTATTAGTTGGTGCTGGTTTAGTTGCGAAAAAAGCCGTTGAACTTGGCATGGAAGTTCCAAAGTTTGTTAAGACTTCTTTAGCACCAGGTTCTAAAGTTGTAACTGGTTACCTTCGTGATTCAGGTCTTCAGCCTTATCTAGATCAATTAGGTTTTAACATTGTTGGTTATGGCTGTACTACTTGTATCGGTAACTCTGGACCACTTAAAGAAGAAATCGAAAAGGCTATCGCTGAAAGCGATCTTTTAGTAACATCAGTTCTTTCTGGTAACCGTAACTTTGAAGGTCGTATTCATCCATTAGTAAAAGCTAACTACTTGGCTTCACCACCGTTAGTTGTTGCTTATGCGTTAGCTGGCACAGTGGATATTGACCTTCAGAAGGATGCTATTGGAAAAGATAAAGATGGAAATGACGTGTTCTTTAAAGATATTTGGCCAACTACTGCTGAGGTAAATGAAGTTGTTAAGCAAACGGTAACACCAGAATTATTCCGTAAAGAATATGAGAATGTATTTGGTGACAATGCTCTTTGGAATAAAATCCAAACAAGCAGTGAGCCGCTTTATTCTTTCGATGAAACATCAACATATATCCAAAATCCTCCTTTCTTTGAAGGGTTAAAGGCAGATCCGGATGAAGTGAAGCCATTAAATAGTCTTCGCGTAGTTGGTAAGTTTGGCGATTCTGTTACGACTGACCATATTTCTCCTGCTGGTGCAATTGGCAAGAATACACCTGCTGGTAAATATTTATTAGAAAACGGAGTAGAGGTACGTGACTTTAACTCTTATGGTTCTCGCCGTGGTAACCATGAAGTAATGATGCGTGGAACATTTGCTAATATTCGTATCCGTAACCAAATTGCTCCAGGAACAGAAGGCGGTTTCACTACTCACTGGCCAACTGGTGAAGTGATGTCCATTTACGATGCTTGCATGAAGTACAAAGAAGAAGATACTGGTCTTGTTGTTCTAGCAGGTAAAGATTATGGAATGGGCTCTTCACGTGACTGGGCTGCAAAGGGTACAAATTTACTTGGAATTAAGACAGTTATTGCTGAAAGCTACGAGCGTATTCACCGTTCTAACCTTGTATTGATGGGGGTTCTTCCACTTCAATTCAAAGATGGTGATAGTGCAGAAGCTCTTGGTTTAACAGGAAAAGAAACAATCGATGTTCAAATCGATGAAAATGTAAGACCACGTGATCTAGTAAAGGTAACTGCAACTGATGAAGAAGGCAACAAGAAAGAATTTGAAGTTCTTGTTCGTTTCGATTCAGAAGTAGAAATCGATTACTACCGTCATGGCGGGATTTTACAAATGGTTCTACGTGAAAAATTAGCTAATTAATTTTTATGCAAAAAGCGTGTGGGGTTTCATTTGTTGAAACCTTACGCGCTTTTTTCGTTCGAGCACTTATTTTTACAAACATAAAGGACTCTTGTATGTTTATTGTAAGAAACTTTGATTGGGAGGAAAGAGATGGGTGCAATTATGTTAGGCCCCTTTATGCTGAAATATGAATGGATTATTTTTTTTCTTGCCGGTATGACTGCTTATTTATTTATGAAATTCATGTCAAAAGAGGATCGTTCATTTCAGGAACTCTTTTTAAGTTCATTTTTAAACGCTGTTCTGATTGGATTTATCGTTTATAAATTTAGTTCCGTTATTTTTCAGCCAACGGTTATTATAGAAGAGCCATTATCCATTCTTTATTCAACTGGCGGAACAAAGGGCAAACTGCTCGGCCTATTAATTGCAGTTATTTATTTTTATACAAAATATCGAAAAGGAAGCTGGCCCCTTAAGAACTGGTTTACGCATATTGTTTATGGAATTGTCACATTTTTCGTTGCTTTTTGGCTGTTCAGAACCTTATTTTTTCTGCTTGTCTAGGTTACAATACGATTAAATAGATAATAAGGGTGTTGAACAGCAAATGATTAAAAAGATCGTAGCAGCAAGTATTATTTTTGGCTTGATGGCAGCAGCAATTGTTCACGCGATGGATAAGGAAGAACCGGAAACGGAGAACCTTCCAGGGCTAAAGGTTGGATTAAAAGCACCTGATTTTGAATTAAAAAACTTAGATGGCGAAACAGTAAGGCTTTCCGATTATAGAGGGAAAAAGGTGATCTTAAATTTTTGGGCAACATGGTGTCCTCCATGTAAAGCGGAAATGCCTGCAATGCAAAAGTTTCACGAAGAAGTCGGTGATAAAATAATTATACTGGCTGTTAATATTGATCCTGAGTATGATGTTGCTGGGTTTGCCAAGCAGATGGATATTCATTTTCCTATTCTTCTCGATGATAAAGATGAGGTAAATACTGCATATAAAATTTTAACCATTCCAACGACTTTCTTTATTAATGAAAAAGGGATTATTACACATAAGCATTTAAGTGCAATGACAATTGACATGATGAGAGAATATACAAAATAAGAATTCATCAGCTTATGCTGATGTTTTTCTTTTGTAAAATAAAATTTTCGAAAATTTGTAATAATTAAAACGGTTATTNNNAATGAGAAAACCACGAAAACGCTCATTCGCCGAACTTGTTTCAGAAAATAAGCGACAAATATTAAAAGATCAGGCAGCAATGGAAAAAATTGAAGAGCGATTAGAAGAAAAGCGATTAAATAAAGCGGAATAACATTCTTTACCATAAATGCCCCCCTACTCTACTGGACATACTTTTAATGAGGAGGGATTCTTATGAGTAATCCGAAACGAGAATCTGTGCAATATAATCCTAATCATATTGGGACAAAATCGCGCAGCTTTGGTGGAAATAAGGGGAAAAAAATGCAAAGCAATACTGGCGGAGTTCCCCAAGTAATACAAACAAAAGGTGAATAGCTTTCCTTTGAAACGACATACTAACTTTGTATCAGCACATCTTCAATAGGAGGTTATTTATTTATGGCTTATGAAAATAAACCTAAACCAGATGATCGCAGTGACAATGTTGAAAAACTAAATACGATGGTTGAAAACTCAATTGAAAATATGAATGATGCTGAAGAAACGATGCAGTTTGCTGATGGAGAAGAGCGTGCAAAAATTGCCGCTAAAAATGAGCGCCGTAAGGAAAGTATTGAAGCAATGCGTGCGGAAATTCAAGATGAAAGCCAGGCACGGCAAAATGGTTATAAATAAATAAGCTACATTTAGAAGACCTGATCCCAAAGATCAGGTCTTCTTTTAATTCAAATTTTTTTCCCTATCATTAAGTATGATATGATAGTTGTGGACTATAAAAGAAGAAGTGATGCAGATGGAAAAACAAAGACAGAACAAGTATATGAACAGTCAAATAAGGAATTGGGAATTGGAGTTTCAGCATAATGGTTATATTGAAAATGAAGCTGCAATATTAGCCTTCATCAAAACGTTAAATCACAATGAAAATAGGGAACTAGTTTCAGAATTACTATCGCTCGCCGGTCGTTCAAGACTAGCAAAAGCAAAGGAAGATACTCTTGGTCTTGCGTGGATACAAAAAGCATATAGCTTAAATCCACATCATTCTAAAGCGGCTGAGATCATCGAACAAATGAATTGGAAAAACAAAGAAGTTTTATTAGATATTTTGTCGTTTCCTCCGCTTCGAGAAACAGATAATAAACAAGCGAAATTGCAAACCGTTAATCAGATTCAAGAACAATGTAGGATGTTTTTAGATCAAGCTGAAGAGGAGCGGGAGCAACTTACCAAAACTCAAGATAAACTGACGGATGACCATTTGATCAAATTATATTCAAGCATGGATATACTGTTAGATAAGGCTGAGGAGGAGACGTTAAGGCTTCTTAAAGCAAGTGAAGAATACATACAATCCGTTGTGGGAGTCTTTTACCACTCTTCGTATTACGCTGAAATGAGAGAAACTTTAGACCGGATTGAAGAGATTAAGAAGAGCTGGGAATTGCTTTTTAAAGAGGAATCATTAGAAGTTGAAACTGCAGCAAACCCACTGGAAGAATTGGAAAAATTGATCGGATTAGAACATGTTAAAGGGCGAGTAAGAGATTTTTACCGATATTTAAAGTATCAGAAGGATAGAAAAGCACTTGGTTTTCAATTAAAAGATGAATTAAGCCTGCATATGATTTTGACAGGAAACCCGGGAACTGGGAAATCGACATTAGCAAGGTTACTGGCAAAAATTTATTATCACCTTGGTTCATTATCTAAAGAAGCTGTAGTAGAAGTCGATCGTTCACAGCTAGTCGGCGCTTTTGTTGGGCAAACGGAAGAAAACGTACGGGCTGCAGTCCAAAAAGCACTTGGAGGAGTATTATTTATTGATGAGGCTTATAGTTTAAGAAGAGAAGGACAATCAAGCAATGATTATGGGCAAACGGTCATTGATACCCTCGTGTCATTAATGACAGGCCAAGAATATGGCGGGAAATTTGCTGTTATTATGGCCGGATACCCAGATGAGATGCGTCAGTTCCTTGATGCAAATCCTGGGTTAAGAAGTCGTTTTCCCCAATCGAATTTTATCCATCTGCCTAACTATTCAAATGATGAGCTCATTCAGATTGCCGATAAACTTGCTTTAGATAATGACTATGTTCTGACTGCTGAGGCAAAACAGGAGCTTGAAAAAAGGATTGAAATGGAAAGGGTAGATGATACGTTTGGAAATGCCCGGGCTGTAAAAAACATTGTCTTAGATGCTATTTTTAATAAAGGTGCTCATATTGATGATGGCGACAATTCCATATTAGATTATTCACTGCTCGATAAAACGGATTTTGAAATGACTGCATACGATGCGCCAATAAATCCTAAAAAACAATTAATAAATTTAATAGGTCTTCAAACGGTAAAAAACGAAGTGAATATGTTAACATCATTTGTAAGGATGCAGCAAATTAGAAGAGAAAAGGGACTTCCAGTCGTACCAATCCAGCTTCATTCAGTTTTTATTGGAAACCCGGGAACAGGAAAGACTACCGTTGCCAAAATTTATGCAGAGCTTTTAAAGGAATGCGGATTTTTAAAAAGAGGGCATTTAATTGTTGCAAGCCGAGCGGATTTTGTCGCTGGATATGTCGGACAAACTGCGATTAAAACGAAAAAGAAATTGAAAGAAGCACTTGGCGGAGTCCTCTTTATTGATGAAGCCTATTCCTTATTATCTGGAGTTCAAGGTGACTTTGGCAAGGAAGTCATTGATACTCTAGTTGATGAAATGACAAAGCATAATGAGAACTTAGTTGTCATATTAGCAGGTTATCCGAACGAAATGGAGGCCTTGCTGCATAGTAATCCGGGGTTGAAATCAAGATTTAAAAAGTTTCTCTATTTTAATGATTACACTGCGGAAGAGCTGCTCCAAATTATGATCAATTATGCTTCACAATTTCAATACGAAATAACAGGAAGTGCGATTGAGTATCTTAAAGGGGAACTTAAGGGAATATCCATAAACGGTAATGGACGATTTGCAACAAATCTAACGGATGAAACAATTCAATCCCAAGCAATGAGGATTCTTGCTGGAGACGATAAGGATACGCTGTTACAGAATGTATCCTATCTTGAAAAAGAAGATTTTGAAACAGCTCTCAAAAGAATGGGAAATGGGGAATAAACATGTTAGTATCAACAAGGGAAATTGAAGTAAGATACGCTGAAACGGACCAAATGGGTGTTGTTTACCATGCTAACTATTTAATT
>NZ_JBALOZ010000133.1:28227-28425 GCF_036965125.1 Bacillus sp. JJ1503 | reverse complement strand
CCATCATCAACCGAAATTGCCTTTCTCGGGCATCAGTCAGTGTATGTGGTTCCCGCTTCAGCGGATTTTTGCAATTTACGGGCATCTGTTGACTATTCTGATGCCCGTCATCTACCGAAAATGCTTTTCTCGGGCACTAGTCAGTGCATGTGGTTCCCGCTTTTGCGGATTTTTGCAATTTACGGGCATCTGTTGACT
>NZ_JBALOZ010000133.1:12945-28203 GCF_036965125.1 Bacillus sp. JJ1503 | reverse complement strand
GCATCAGTTAGTGCATGTGATTCCCGCTCTAGCGGATTTTTGCTAGAAGCGGGCATCATTTGCTGCGATGCTCATCGTTCAGCCTCTTTATCTCAGCTACTAAAGCTTTCATCTCTTCTTTCGCCTCGGGATAGGTTTCATTCCAGTGTTTCGTTAAAGGTGCCATCGATTTAGCGATATATGAATATATTATCCAGGCTTGGACCTTATCCTTTAACTCTTCATTAGAGTCACCGATTAATAGCTCGGTATATTTCTCAAGCAAGCCATCAAGCTTGTCCTTTAATTCTTGATTCAAGAGCTGCTTCCTCCTTTCTTGTGATTTCACTAATTAGTGGACAAGGTGCACATGAGTGCGGGCAGGTCACACAACGCTTCTTATTAATTGTTAAGTAAGAATAGCAGCATGTATTTCTCGGTCTGACCTCCGCCTTCAGCTCCTCGACATATATATGCTGATTATAATACCTTTTTAGCGGATTTTCCTTATTGCTGCCAAATAAGGAACCAGATGCTTGAAAAATAATATAATGAAAATCCTCTTTTGAACGCCGAGCCACGTCCTCCGGCACATCTTCTTTTCCAAAAACTGATTCATACAGCCAGTAAATATAAACAGCAATATTTTCCCAAAGAATCAGCTTAGATACTTTAGTAGCCTTCGAAAGGCTATTAACTAGCGGATATAAGTGACTATGAAAAAGAATCTTAACCCCATTCTCCCGCCATTCTTCTCGATCACTCTCGACCATCTTTAAACGTACCTCATTAAAATAAAATCGCGGGAGCCATAATTCATCCTGAGAATTGGTTTCTAGTGAAATATTCTCAAATGAAATATCCATCTGTCTATTCCAAGCAGTCATAGCATACAGGTAAATGACCGCTAAAAAAGCATATCTTTTCATAAAAATGGAGGCAGTAACCTTCTCATTTGCTGCTCCTACATGCTTGCCAAGCGTCTCTAAATAATCGATTAAAACTTGTTCATCCTGCAGCAGTTCCATAGAAACGGACAATGGGGATGGGTACTTTTCCGTTGTAAAACGAAATGAAAGAAGCTCATTAATCTGCGATTCGGAGAGCTTTTGAACCATTGCCAGTCCCATCCTTTTTTAGAATACATCTTCCCTTTCCATAAGGAATGCATAATGGAGTTCCAAACAATGGATCCATTGTTACTTCACAATCCATCCCAAACACATTCTTAACTAAACTGTAATTAATAACGTACTCCGGCTTCCCTTGTGCAAATATTTTTTGATCTTTAATCGCCACAATATTATGGGCATAACGGCAGGCTAAATTTAAATCATGCAAAACCATTACAATGGTTCGCTGTTCTTTTTCATTTAATTCAAACAACAAATCAAGGATCTCAATTTGATGTGTCATATCTAAATAAGTCGTCGGTTCATCAAGCAGAATCGTATCCGTGTCCTGAGCAAGCGTCATCGCAATCCATGCACGTTGCCTTTGCCCCCCAGAAAGAGAATCCACAGTCCGATCCTTTAATGGCTCAAGACTTGTCGCCTTTAATGCAGCATTCACCTTTTTCTCGTCTTCGTCTGACCATTGCTTCAGCCATGTTTGGTATGGGTAGCGTCCCTGCTTGACTAGCTGAAGAACTGTTAACCCCTCAGGTGCCGATGGGGATTGGGGAAGGATCGCCATCTTTCTAGCTACCTCCTTCGTAGACAATTTAGCAATTGCCTCTCCTTCTAGTAAAATCGCACCTGATTTAGGCTTTAGTAACCGAGCAATAGATCTGAGCAAAGTTGATTTGCCACAGCCATTTCCCCCAATAAAGACCGTCACTTCCCCTTTTGGGATCTTTAAATCAAGCTCATTGATGATAATTGTATCCCCATAGGATAAAGTCAGTTGATTCGTGACAATCGCCTGTGCATTTACCATACTCCGCTCCCTCCTTTAATAAACTCTATGAATTCCTCGTTTTAAAAAGTAAATATATGAAGTACGGCGCTCCAATACTGGCCGTGAACACACCAGCTGGGATCTCAAGCGGCGAAAACAGTGTCCGTCCAATTAGGTCAGCAGCCATCACGAGTATGCCTCCGATTAACGCCGATACGGGAAGCAGTGCCCCGAAGGCAGACCCTACTAATCTTCTTGCCATATGCGGTGCCATTAAACCTACAAAGCCGATGCCGCCTGCAAAAGCAACGGAGCCGCCAATCAACGCAGTACTGATCATGAGCAATAGAAAGCGATTCCTCTGAACATGGCTTCCTACCCCTGTAGCAATATCATCCCCAAGCTCCTGAATATTCACATTTCGGGCCGAAATAAAGGCAGCCATGCACAGAATCAATATCCAAGGAACTAGAATGGTCACATGGCTCCAGTTAGAGCCATAAACCGTTCCTGTAATCCAAATATTCGCTTGACTCGCCTGATAAATGGGACCGAGAAGCATCATTAAAGTAGTGAGGGCTTTCATAAGGCTGTATAATCCAATCCCGATTAACACTAATCGAATCGGTGAAACTCCATCTTTCCATGCTAAAAAATAGACTAAAAAAGCAACAACCGTTGCACCGAAAAATGCAGCGACAGGCAGCCATTCAATGCTCACAGTCAGAGCATTGCTTTCATCGCTGAAAAGGGCGAGAAAGCCAACAACCGCAACGGATGCACCCCCGGTAATCCCTAAAATATCTGGAGAAGCAAGAGGATTACGAATAATACCCTGTAGAATCCCTCCTGCAACGGCCAGTCCAATTCCGACTAATAATGACACAATGATCCTCGGCAGCCGGAAAGATTGAACGACAAGACGTTCCATTTCTGTACCGCCTCCGAAAAACACCTTCACCACATTTAATGGACTGATCTTCATCTCTCCGGTTCCGGTACTAATAATAAATACTACTGCTGCAGCACTTAAAAGTATAAGAAAAATAAATAATGCCTTCCGATCAATTAAGAAAGAAATTTTATCCTTGTATACACGAAAACTTTGATATTGCCGCATTATTTATTGAACCCCTTTCTCGCGATATAGATGAAAAAAGGAGTTCCAATAACAGCTGTCATCACACCGACAGGCACTTCCTGCGGCATAATGATATACCTAGAGGCGATGTCTGCCATAAGAAGCAGCATGCCTCCGAAAAGTGCCGAAAAGGTAATCACCCATCTGTGATCAATTCCAACAACAGCACGTGTAATATGAGGGATCACAATTCCAATAAAGCCAATTGGACCTGCAACAGCAACTGCTCCGCCAGATAAAAGAATGATGGCTATTCCAGCTCCTAGTTTTAGAAGCCCCGTTTTCAAGCCTAAGCCTTTAGCCACATCCTCACCCATTGATAGAATATTCATCTGGTTGGAAATGGACAAAGATAGAATCCAGCCAACGGCTAAATAAGGCAGTACGGCTAGTAGCGTGTCGAGCTTTCTGCCGGATACAGATCCAGCTAGCCAAAAAAGAACTTGATCCAAAGCCGTTTCATTAATAACAAGAAATCCTTGTGTCATGGAGGCAAACATCGCACTTATAGCGGCTCCAGCTAAGGTAAGCTTCATTGGTGTTAATCCTTCTCTTCCTATTGAACCAATCGCATATACACAAACAAAGGCAATAGTAGCCCCTAAAAAAGACACCCACGTAAAGATATGTAAATTGCTAAGGGAAAATAGTGTCACCACAATAACAACCGCAAACCCAGCACCCGCATTTATACCAAATATTTCAGGTGCAGCCAATGGGTTTTTCGTTAAAGTTTGAAGCAATACACCCGCGACAGCCAGACTCGCCCCAACTGCTGCAGCTATCATCGCTCTTGGCAGCCTAACTGACTGTATAATAAGATGCTCGTTCGACCCGTCAAAAGCCAAAAAGGCATCAATTGCCATTTTCCATGTTGTATTCGTATAACCATATACAATACTAAGGCACATAAGAAAAAGCAAAAGGAGAATTGATAGGATTAAACCCGTCCATCTTAGAGAATTATTTTTTAAAATCATAAATCTTAAACCTTTCATGAATAGAAGTTCCTACATATTCAGTCTATGGGATGAAAAACACCATGTCAATGATTTTGATAATCATTTTCATTTACCTATTGACAGCCCTTTTAAACCATCATAATATTATGATAGTAATGAAAATGATTATCAGTAGCAATTAGGAGGAAACAAAAAGAATGAAGGCTTTTAAATTATCATTTACAATTATTTTTATGATGTCCCTTTTCATTTTAGCTGCATGCGGAAATAACAATGGCGAGCAAGCTGACAAGGACAAAGGAACAGATCATGCTTCTGAAGAAACAGGTTATACGGTACAGCATGCGATGGGAGAAACTCCAATTAAAGAAACACCTAAGAGGGTTGTGATTTTAACCAATGAAGGAACAGAGGCGCTTCTTTCAATGGGGGTAACACCAGTTGGAGCTGTTCAATCATGGACAGGGGATCCTTGGTATCCTCATATTGCAGATAAAATGGCTGATGTTAAAGTCGTTGGAACGGAAAGTGAAGTTAATGTTGAAGCCATTGCAGCATTAAAGCCTGATTTAATTATCGGAAATAAAATGCGCCAAGAAAAAATTTATGATCAGTTGAATGCGATTGCCCCTACTGTATTTGCTGAAACTTTACGCGGAAACTGGCAAGACAACTTTAAACTTTATGCACAAGCATTGAATAAAGAAGAAGATGGACAAAAAGTGATTGCTGATTATGAACAGCGCATTAAAGATATTCAAGAGAAGCTTGGAGATAAAGTCAATCAAGAAGTTTCCATCGTCCGCTTTATGGCTGGAGATGTACGAATCTATCATAAGGATACATTCTCAGGTGTTATTCTTGAGCAAATTGGTTTAAAAAGACCTGAAAGTCAGAACGTAGATGATTTTGCAGAAAGAAATGCAACGAAAGAAAGAATTCCTGCAATGGATGGGGATATCTTATTCTACTTTACTTATGAAACTGGAGATGGCGAGGCAAGCAATCTTGAAAAAGAATGGATTGAAGACCCATTATTCCAAAATCTAAGTGTTGCAAAAGCAGGTAATATTCATAAAGTAGATGATGTAATCTGGAATACTGCCGGCGGAGTTATTGCTGCAAATTTAATGCTTGATGATATTGAGAAATTTTTTGCGAAATAAAGGTCGCTTTCCCGAAAAAACCCGCAGCTTTTTGCGGGCTTTTTCATTCAATTTAATATCCTAACCCCTCGCCAAGTCCTGAAAATTCTCGAATATCATGACGGGCTGAGTTTAATAAGGCATCACTATATGTTTTCAAGCCTATTGCCCCCATATTTTCAATGTAATGTAACATCATTTCATCACTAAACAGCCTCGGAGTTTTTTCATTAACGTCTTGTTCGGTAAAACCTAATGGAACAGGAATTCCTTCTTCATTAAAAACTTTCGTGACAAAGCTATATGTTTTTTGGATAAATCTAATCCATATTCCAAACACGCCTTCACTTCCGGATCTTCCACATGCTCAAAAAATAAGAATTGACACAAATTGCTAAAGTATCATTTAAATACGATCCAAATAAAACAGACAATTCACTAGATGTTAATTTAATATGATCATGGCTAATTTCCATGTACTTTAAACCTCCTTAATGATATGCAATAAGAATAATATCTCCTGGAAAAGAAAAAGAATTAACAGAAGAGGCGACCCTATAGGACGAAAGGAGCGTTTTTAATGGAACACCAAATCTTACATTTACCTCAGCCGGCTAAAGAGGGAATGCTCGCTTCGATTTAGCGCTGAATTATGAACGCAAAAAGCGGGGCTGATATTATGATTAAGCATGGGTGGCTCGAACAGCCGCCTGGAACGAAGAATAGAGAACAATTAGCAAGAAAGAAGGAAGGCTGATTTAGCCTTCTTTTAATTTTCTTAAAAAGTAAATTTAGCCCTTTCATTCATAATCCCGCCAATTTCGGTAACAATACTCGTAATACCTAAAATGATGGTGATTGGATGAAAAAGTGGATTAGCACAAAGAAAAGTCAACAAAAACAAAGCAACTGGGAGAAAGAACTAAAAAGATCGGAGGATTTCACACAATCCTATCATATAAGTCAAAAGACAAATATTCATTTTTGCCTAACCTTTATGTCTACTTTAGTGGATGACAAGATTATTCAACAAAGTATTCTTCCTCATTTACTTGAAGATGATTTTCATACAATCGAAGATATTAAAAAGATTTTGCCTATACCGGATATGGAAATATCAAAGGATCCCACTCAAATTGAGCAAAAATTATTTAACGGCTATTTGATGCTGACTATTGGAAATAATGAAGAGCAGTTTGCTTTTATTTCTGTACAAAAGGAAATTGTCCGGGGAATCACTCCGCCTGAAATTGAATTCTCCGTTATTGGGCCAAAAGAGGCCTTTGTTGAATCTTTAGGGCAAAACATAAATTTAATTAGAAAAAGATTGCCCGCACAGGAACTGATTATTGAGGAATGCACGTTGGGGAAGTTGTCCAAAACAAGAATTGCCATATTATTTATGGAAGGAATTACCGATGAAGCGAATGTAAACACAGTAAGACAAAGGATTAAAGAAGTCGAGTTTGATGCTATTACAGACAGCTCCTATATCGTTCAGCTTATTAGCGATAATTCAAACTCTCCTTTTCCGCAATTGCTCGACACGGAGAGGCCAGACCGTGTAGTTGGGATATTGGCAGAAGGAAAAATAGCCATTGTCGTAGATGGATCACCACACGTTCTTATTACCCCAACGACACTTGTCGAGTTCTTCGGCTCGTTTGAGGATTATTTCTTAAATTGGCTTCTAGCCTCTTTTTTCAGGCTCGTTCGGGTTTTTGCTGTTTTATTTTCAATTCTTATTACGCCAATATATGTCGCTGTCCTTACTTATCATTATGAGCTCATTCCTAATGACCTAATAGGAACATTGATTACGTCAAGAAGGATTGTTCCCTTCCCGCCTATACTCGAAGCAATATTTCTTGAATTAACGATTGAACTGTTAAGAGAAGCGGGAGCAAGGCTGCCGACAAAGGTTGGGCAAACAATTGGTATCGTTGGAGGAATTGTGATTGGGACTGCTTCCGTGGAAGCTGGACTTACAAGTAATGTACTTCTTATTCTTGTTGCCTTGGCTGCTCTTGGATCCTTTACGACACCCGTATACAAGATGGGCAACACGATCCGCTTACTGCGGTTCCCATTTTTGCTTTTTGCTGAGTTTTGGGGATTGCTCGGGATTGTCTTCTGCTTCTGTATTATGCTTACCCATTTAATAAGGCTGACTTCTCTTGGACGACCATTTTTGGAGCCTATTTATCCATTAAGGGTGAAAGACTTGAAAGATACAATCATCAGGCTGCCATTTTCAAAGGATACAACGCGACCATATTTATTAAGAACAAAAAATCCAGTTCGATTTAATAAGGAAAAAGCGAATACTAAAAAAGATATTGATGAATAAGGGGGGGAAAGTATGCAGGAACAGCCTATACCTGAAGGAGTAAAAATATCCCCATTTTTAGTTTTTTATTTAATCACTTCTATGCAAATTGGTATAGGGATTCTCGGATTTCAGCGCGTAATTGTCGCCTATTCAGGGAATGATGCTTGGATTTCTGTTTTGTTTGCGGGGCTTTCCCTTCATATCCTCATGTGGATGATATATAAAGTCATGGAAACGGTTAATGGAGATATAGTCACAGCACATAAATATATTTTCGGAAATATTGTTGGCAAAATTATTAGTTCCATTTTTGTTCTCTACTTTACATTGCTTGCTTTAACAGTTTTGCGCTCGTATATCGAAGTTATTCAAGTTTGGATGTTTCCCAGTCTTAGTACTTTCTGGTTTTCCTTGCTGTTTTTGCTTCTTTGTACGTATATCATTTTTGGCGGATTTCGAACGGTTGTGGGCATCGCCTTTTTCTCAATGCTCCTGCCTGCTTATGTGCATTTTGCTTTTGGCTTTAATTTGAAGTTTGGCAATTACATGCATCTTTTGCCGGTTTGGGATCATTCGATTAAAGAAATCCTTTTAGGTTCTTATCACATGTCACTCACTTATATCGGTTTTGAAATTATTCTATTTTGCTTTCCTTTTATCAAGGAACCGCAAAAATCGAAAAAATGGGCCCATTTCGCCCTTTTATTTACTACTTTTATTTACACAAGCTTTATGATTGTGACGATTGTGTATTTTTCTCAAGAACAGCTTGAAAAGTCTATATGGGCAACATTAACGATGTGGAAAATTGTGAAATTGCCTTTTGTCGAGCGAATCGAATACATCGGAATTGCCAATTGGAATTTAATCATCCTTCCTAATGTTTGCATCGCCCTTTGGGCCGCCTCAAGACTGTTAAAACGGTTAATGAATATTAAACAAAAAAAAGGAGTTTTTATCATTGCACTCATCATATTAATCGTTAGCCCCTTTTTTGATACGCGTGCAAAAGTAGGTTTTCTAAATGATTTAACTGGAAAAGCGGGATTTGTTTTAAATTATATTTACATTCCAATCCTATTCATTAGCACGATGATTGCAAAGAAGGTGAAGAGGTCATGAGAAATCGAGGCAAGCTTTCTATTCTATTAATCCTCTCTATTTTATTGTCAGGCTGTGTCCAAAGGAAAGTCATTGATAATATTAATATTGAATCTGCAGCAGCATTTGATAAACTTGCTGAAGGCAAATTCATCGGGACGCTTCTCACCCAAGAATATCTTCCCGATAAATCAATCAAAAATAACACATATACATCCGAAGCTAGCTTAAGACGGGATCTCATGTTGAATCTTCAAAAGGAATCATCCAAACCCATCGTAACAGGTGGAGTATTAGTCTCGATTTTTGGAGACAAGCTTGTGGACGAAGGAATTATTGATTTTATTGATACTTACCAAAGAGATCCAAGTGTCGGGGCAAGAAATTTCTTAGCAACGTCACACGGAAGTGCCTTGGAAATATTAAAAGGAGATTATGGGCCTGAGGGCAATTCAAACTATATAAATGATCTGATTGAGCATAATATCCAGCGCGGGGATGTGCCCGAGACCAATTTACATATCTTTTTGCGAGACTATTATATGAAGGGGAAGGATCCCTATCTTCCTGAGTTAAGACAAATTGCCCAAAACAAAATGGAAATAAGCGGCTTAAGCATTTTTAGAAATGATAAAGAAGTATATGTCCTTCCTAAAAAGGAGATGTTCTATTTTAAGCTGCTAGTCGACAATCATACGGAGGGCAGCTATAGAGTTCATTTAGAAAAAGGGAAAGATGCAGATGTTAAAAGCATTACATCCAAGCATAAATTTAAATTATCGAAAGAAAAACCGTTACATGTTGCCATTGATATTAAAACGGTAGGTGTTATCAAGGAATATACGGGTGAGAGGTTAACTCCAAAAGTAGTAGAAGAGATTGAAAAAAAGCTGGAAAAAGATATTAATGAAAAATGTTTAGAATTGATCAAAAGATTTCAAAAAGAAAAAGCGGATCCAATCGGATTTGGTTTTTTACATCGAAAGTATATTCGCGGCTATGATTTCAAAAAGTGGAAGGATGATTATCAAAATTTAACAGTAAAAATTAACACGAAGGTGAGGATCGCAGAAACGGGGGTAATCGATTAAAAGCGGGGCGAATAACGCCTCGCTTTCTTAATCATTATTTGAAAACATATACTTTTTATAATGGTAGCGAATGGAGAAGATTAAACTAAGCCCGAGCATATTCCCCATTAATGAGCTGCCTCCATAACTAATAAACGGCAGCGGGATTCCTGTAATCGGAAGAAGCCCGATCGTCATGCCAATATTCTGGAAGACGTGAAAGGTGATCATACTGATGACCCCTACACAAATATACGAATAAAAGTCATTTTTCGTTTCCATTCCAATCTTGGTAATCTGGTATATAAGCAGAAAGAATAAACTGACTAAAACACTTGCCCCAATAAAGCCAAACTCTTCACCTACGATACTAAAGATGAAGTCTGTGTGACTTTCAGGCAAATAGACTTCTCTCGTTCCATACCCTTTCCCGCTCGTTTCTCCTGACCCAATGGCAAGAAGCGACCTCGTTAATTGGAAGCCTGCTGAGCTTTGATAATTATACGGATCGAGCCATGAATAAATCCGCCCAAATTGATACTCCTTCACACCTAAATATTTCTCCAAAATCTCTGGATGCCAAAGGACAAAGTAAAAAATAATTGAAATCAAAGTAAGACCTGTCCCAAAAATAGGCGCGAGCAGCTTCCAAGTAATCCCCGAGATAAAAATCATTCCCAGCAAAATGGAGATAAAAACAAGGCCTGTCCCAAGGTCGGGCTGCTGCATCACAAGCAATAAAGGAATTCCCGTAAATACGCCGAGCTTCATCAGCAGCTTGAAGTCAGTTTGGATCGTTTTGATCGGATTCTTTTGATGATGTTCATCAATCACTCTTGCCAGAACAAGAATGAGAAAAACCTTAACAAGCTCAGAAGGCTGTAATGAGCCCATACCTGGTACTCTATACCAAGCCTTAGCTCCATTAATAACGGGTGCAATACTGCTTGGAGCAACGATTAGAAAAGCCAGCAAGAATAATCCAAAGCTATAGGCATACCAAGAAATCTTTCTTAGCTGTTCCGAATCAAGCGAAATCACTGCAGCAATAATACCCGTTCCAACCATATACCAAACAATCTGCTTTAAAAGAAAATTCTCTTTATATTGCCCAGTCGTCTGAGCGCTATAAATCGAAATACAACTTACTAAAAACAATAAAAACACAATGAACACTAAGTTTAAATCTATTTTAGGAGGGGTTGTAGTTTTATTTGTAGACATAGCAATGGCAATCTCCTTATTAAAAAGCAACCAAAATAACAACACTTCATTATATTTTTTTATCAGCTAAATAACAACTTTAGAAGGCCGAATGGGTTTATTTCCCTTTATCCAAAATAACGCTCCCGAACATCATTCTTCATCCACTCTATATTATTTGGAACTTGAGGAATAAAATACCCGATAAATAATGGTGTCGTGACTGAACGCGGCACTACCTTTGCATAGATATTTCCAGCAAACTCGTAAAAGAATAAATTATAGCTCGTACAAGGAAACGGAAAATGATTCAGTATGTAGTGGGCTGCCGTCTGAATGTATTTCGCAAATGCCTTAATATCCTGAATATCCCCAAGCTTCACATTGAACTCATAAAACCCAACCCTCGGTGCTGTTGAGATTGAAAAAATCGTCCCATTTTTCTCATGAATGGTTATGCCTTCGAAATCGCTCGCTTGTACCTTTTCACCATAATCAATATCCTCTAAGCCAATAATCTGCATATGCGGATGAGCAATCGATCCGCCCGATAATGGTCCATGATTCTTAAAAAAGATCACGGACTTATACTTTCTTGTCCTAATCATTTCCAGCCAATGAGTCAAACCAAATCGAATAAGCTTATTCAAGTGTTCCTCAGGATAGATGGATAGCTCGCTATGACAATCATCCGTTTCAATTAAAACCGTTTGATACGTATGTTCTAGAACCGGAAATTTATTTTTCAATATGATAATCGAGCCGTCTGTCGCTAGAATATCTGTTAGCTTCTCCCTTTCGCAAAACGGGCATCTCTGCTCTTTATTACGGATGCTATTAGGCTTCTGCCTCCCAATTCCTGTGTTAAAAAATAGATGAGTACCTCTCATTTTGTTTGCACCTGCTTTTCTATCTGTCTACTCTCTATTTTATTGATTTTTCGACTATTTAGCGAGAGGAAGCTCTTATGAAAATTTTTCAAAAAAAAACGCGCAGTTCATAGACTGCACGTTTTCGCTTATTCTACTGTTACTTCCACCTCAGTATGTTCATGGAGTCCTTCATCATTTTTTACATGGATTCTGATAATAAAGTCACCACTTGCAGGGAAACTATAATCAGTTTTATATTCCCCATTAGTGCCTTCCGTCATATTCACCCAAGCCGGGTTTTGACCCTTTTGAAAAATCTCAAGCCTCACATCTGCTTTTAATAGAGGCTCATTGGCTTTTTGCAAATGAACATCTAAGGCTGTTTGCTCCGCTGCTTTCAATTGATCTGGTTTCTGCAGTTCGATGGAAACGTCACTATCATGATGATCGTGATCATCACCGCTTCCCTCTTGATGTTCATGATGCTCAGCCTCCACTTCACCAACCTGGATCGTTTTTGTTGGCATTGTATGCATATCCCTTGCAGTTACATGGGATTGAACATTAAATAGACCATTTTCAGAGAATGTATAGGCAGCCACATATTTTCCTTTTTCCGTATGCTCTGCTACAACAAGCTCACTAGCATCTTTTTGCCCTTCTTTCCATATTTCGAACTTAACCTCATTTGCATCTTCAACAGCTTCATCACCTTGCGTAACGGTCACAGCTAAGGGAACCTCTGCCCCCACTTCTGCTTTTTCGGGAACAGCTAAATCGGCTTCAATGATTTCAGGCAGCGCTGCCTCTTCCTGTTGCCCTGTTTCACCGCAGCCGGCTAATAATAAGAAACTTGTACATATAATGGCCATCAACTTTTTCACGTATTTTCCCTCTTCCATAAATTAATATCATCTAAACAAACTATAGATGTTAATTGTGATAAAAAAATGAAGTTTTCTCGTATTTAAAAGGAACTCTGCTTTTACAAGACTATTGTTATCATAGCAAAAAAATAATCATGAGCCTTCTTTAGTTTTCCCCTGATGAAATTTCCTAAACGATAAGCTTCTTCTATTCTTCTTCGTACGGGCATACATATGACAGATGGGGGGATCGTGATGAAAAACAAATCAGCGGCACATACTTTATTTTTCTATTTTCACGGGTGGCTTTTGAGTATTCTTTCCGTCTTTATTTTAGCTGGGATTCTAACTTCACCCCCCGCTGCCTTTACCTCTGAACATATGAATTCACTATTAAAAAATATTAAAGCTGACCAGCTATTCATCCATTTGCTTAAGGCTGAGAATCATTATTTTTACCATAACGATTCCAGCTTGAGCCTTTCTAATTTATCGGAAAATGCCTTTAAGCTTGCCACCAATATTAAGCCGACAGATATTCGCACCTTCCTGGGGAGAGAACTACCAGGGTACTCGATCTTCGATACGGGGATCGAAGTAGCTGGTGAAGGAACAGACTATACGAATTTGCCGTTCGAGTCCGCTCCGCCGATAGATTTCCTTTTGAAAGAAAAAGAGATTGCCAGTGAAAATCTCCCTAGCGAGGACACGCCGGATAGTACTGCAGCACCTCCATTGGATGGAAAGAAAAGCGTGTATATCTATCATTCTCATAGCTGGGAGTCCTTCAGCCCCTTGTTAAAAGGAGTCAATCATCCTGATGAAGCCGTAAGCTCTAATGAACGGGTGAATGTGATTGCGGTTGGCAATAGACTCAGTGAAAAACTGGCATTAAAAAGAATTGGTGTGGAACATGACAAAACAAATATGGCGTCACTTCTTAATCAAAAGGATTGGGACTATAACCAAAGCTACCTTCTTTCTCGTGAGGTGACCAAAACCGCCATGGCCTCAAATAAAGACTTAAAGTTTCTCATTGACATTCATCGGGACTCACAGGGGCGGGAATTGACGATGAAAGAGATAAACGGAAAGAAATATGCGAGATTGTTTTTTGTTGTCGGGAAGGAACATAAAAACTACCAGAAAAATTTACAGTTAGCTACAGAACTTCATCATCGACTTGAAGCAAAATTTCCCGGTATCAGCAGAGGGGTTTTCAAGAAAGGAAAAAGCGAAGGAAACGGAATTTATAATCAGGATTTATCTGATCGGGCACTCTTAATTGAATTTGGCGGTGTCGAAAATGATTTAGCAGAGCTTTATCATTCAATTGATGCATTTGCAGATGTATTCAGTGAATTTTACTGGGAGGCAGAGATGGTAGATGGCAAAGGTTCTTAATGCTCCTTTTTATTGTCTCCTTTGGACCTTTGTATCTACTTTTATGTTTTACTGGCTTTTCGGGCTATCTATTCTCACCATTATTTGTTTTAGCGCGGGCATTATCCTGTCTCTCATAAATTTTGTCGAGGACGAGATGAAAAAATATGAGCAGGAAAATGGGGAATAAGTGGTATTCGGTGCTTTCATTCTGCTTTAATAGATAGTAGAAACCTATATTGGAGTGATTAGATGAAGTTCGCTATTATTACTGGAGCATCAAAAGGTCTTGGATCCTCGATTGCGGAACGAATGATCAGTGAGAAAATTGGTGTGATCACTGTTTCCAGAACCGAAAATGCAGAGTTAAGAGAGAAGGCTTTGGTAAACAAAGTTTTCTATCAGCATTTTTCATGCAATCTTGCTGTTCCCGAGGAAGTAGAGAAAAACTTTCAGGAAATTCTATCTGTGCTGGAACCCAAAAAAGCAGAGGTTATTTATGTGATTAATAATGCTGGTGTAATAGACCCAATCGCAACAGCCGGCACACTTGATCATCAAGCATTGATTGCAAATGTCCAGATTAACTTAATTGCACCCTTGATGATCACGAATATTCTTTTAAAAAATGCATGTGTTCCTCTTAAAATTGTAAACGTATCATCAGGCGCTGCTGAAAGGCCTATTCAAGGATGGAGTGCCTATTGCAGCACGAAAGCGGGGCTGAATATGTTCACAGAAACAGCCGCTGCTGAACAAATAACAGCAGGAGCACCTCATGAAATCATCGCATTCAGCCCTGGAATTATGGACACAGATATGCAGGGGACGATCCGTTCCTCCTCTAAAGAGGCATTTAATGATCTTGAAAAATTCAAGGAGTATAAAGAACAAGGTATGCTTCGCCCTGCTCATGTAGTAGCGGATGCATTAGTAAACTTGCTTTTGGATGCGCAAATAGAAAGCGGTAAGATTTATCGGGTAAATGAGTTAATTTAGATGTATAAAAGATTTCATAATGGGAACAATACATACTACAAAGTGTATTTCCCCCTTATTTTAGTGCTTCCGGTTGGAGGCATTTTTTTGTTATTTTTTAAGAACAGATGCTTTTTAGGCTTTTATTAATGTGATTGTAATCTTCCTAATAAAACTGGTTTTTTGGACAGGTTTATTTGAAAAATCCAAAACCTGCCCAGTAAACTAGGTTTCTTGGACTGGTTTATCGGAAAAACACAAAACCTGTCCAGTAAACAAGGTTTCTTGGACTGGTTTATCGGAAAAACCCAAAACCTGTCCAGCAAA
>NZ_JBALOZ010000133.1:0-12738 GCF_036965125.1 Bacillus sp. JJ1503 | reverse complement strand
AAACAAGGTTTCTTGGACAGGTTTATCGGTAAAGCCTAAATCCTGTCCAGTAAACAAGACTTTTTGGACAGGTTTATCTGAAAATCTAAAACCACTCTAGTAAAACAAAGTTTAGCCTGGTCTTGGCTTTACTGTTATTCAAAAATTCAGCTTACATAAAATAAAGCATAATAACAAAATATAGAATGAAACAGTTGCAAAAGGAATTTCTACCTGCAATTTATAAATTCAAAAAAGGGGCTCAATCATGACTAAAAAGTACAACAAAGGAAGCAAAAACCAAAACTCACCTACCGCTAATCAGGCAGACATCGTAAGTGGAGATAATAGTAAGGGAAATAAGAGAAATAAGGACAAGAGAAATAAGATAGAATAACAAAAAGCTCTCCTTTATCATTTTTTCATAAAGGGGAGCTTTTCTTTTTTATACAAAATACTTTTTCTTTCTTTATTCCCTGTTTTCCTAACAATCAGCCTCAAGACTTATATATAATTAAATCTAAGGCTCAATGATTTCTTGCTTATTATTTCATAAAATAAGTGTAAGAAAAGGAATTAATCAGAAAGCAGGGATTTTTTTGAAAAGAATATTAATCATTTTCTTCATTTTGATTGGACTATATTTATTGGTGACATCGAATGTAGCAAGCCTCTTTTCTTTTGGAAAAAGTGAAGCAGAGGCTAAAGTGACAAAGAGTATTGATCTATTAAATATTGATGCTTCTTCTATTAAAACGGTTATCATTCCAGAGAAAAGAAGCGATATTAAAGCGGAGCTTAATGGAAAAGGGGAAGTGTCCATTAAGAAAAGCGGGAACAGTATTCAAGTTAACTATAAAAAAAGCTGGTTTAACAGTTTTAGCTTTTTTAATAATAATTCAGTTTTAAATATTTATATCCCGGAAAGCTATGATCGCAGCATGGATATTGATGTTGGCTCTGGATATTTAGTCTTTGAAGGCAAGTCGAAAAATCAGCCAATGAATCTTAAAGAGCTTGATATCGACCTCGGTTCAGGAAAAATCGATTTAAAAAATTTGAACGTGGAGGAATTCCGCAATGATGTTTCCTCTGGTATGATTACGATCAATTCTTTAACGACGAATGATGGCACTGTAGACGTAAACTCTGGGATTGTTAAAATCCGCCAGTATGAAGGATTGCTAAATGCCGATGTTTCATCAGGACAATTAGATATTCAAATGGATAAAGTTACGGACCATATTGATGTCGAGGTTAGCTCAGGGCATTTAAAGCTCGATCTTCCAGAGAATGCTGATTTTACACTAAATGGCAAGGTAAGCAGCGGAATCATTAAGTCAGACATTCCACTTACCGATAAAATCCAAGATAAAAACAAAATCAGCGGTAAATCAGGTAATGGAAAATACCAATTAAATGTCTCTGTTTCAAGCGGGCTTGTGAATATTTATTAATAGAAACTCTAAAAAAACTGGATTAACCATATCCAGTTTTTTATTTTTTTAAACAAAAAACGAACCTGCACACAAGCAAGTCCGCTAAATAGTTCCGATGATTATAAGGTTTGAAATTTCTCGCCTGCTGCTCCTTGTTCGACTACGAGCGGACACATGGTGATGCTGTAGTTGCAAATGGCCTCAACATCTTGGCGATCATGAGTCACAATCATACAGGTCATATTTGCTTTTTTTAAGATTAAGAGTAAGTCTTCACGGATGGATTCTTTCAAATCTGCATCTAAATTACTAAATGGTTCATCCATTAATAATACTTTTGGTTTTGGGGCAAGTGCCCTCGCCAATGCCACCCTCTGCTGCTGGCCTCCACTTAGCTCATGAGGATAACGATCTCCGAAATCCTCTAAATAGACAAGCTCGAGCATTTCCTGTACACGCGGCTTCCGATCCTTTCTAGCCATTCGCGATAAGCCAAAGAGGATGTTTTCTTTCACAGTCATATGAGGAAATAAGGCATAATCTTGAAAAACCATCCCAACCCCTCTGTCCTCTGGCTGAACAAATATACGATCATCGACAACCGTTTTACCTGCAACGGTTATGGTCCCTTTTGTAGGCATCTCTAATCCCGATATTAAGCGCAGTAAAGTACTTTTCCCGCTTCCACTCTGACCTAATATACCAACGATTTCTCCCGTATCCATCGTAAAGGAGAAATCATCAATAATCGGTGTTCCCGTTCGTGTATAGCCAAATTCAAGATTCTTTATATCTACTACCTTCATCGCTGCACCTTCTTATCAATCATTTGAAATACTACAACCGACAATACACTTATGCCAATAATCATCAAGGATGAAATCGATGCCTCATAAATTTGTTCATCCTTTGCATACTGAAAAGTCTTCGTCGCCAGGGTATCAAAATTAAATGGTCTTAACAATAATGCTAGCGGAAGTTCCTTGCAAATTTCAACAAATGTTAAAATAAATCCGCTGACTAAAGCTCCCTTAATTAAAGGCAGATCTACTTTAAAAAACGTTTTCGTCATGCTAAGCCCGAGCATTCTAGACGCTTCAGAATATTTTGTGCCGATTTTTTCAAATCCTACTTCAACCGCATTAAATCCTGTCGCCATAAAACGGATCGCGTAGCCGACAATTAGCATAACTAACGAGAGACTCAAGATCAATGGTGCTTTTCCTAAACCTATTAAGGAGTAAACAGGAGCAAGCCATTTATCAAGTGTAATAAACATTGCAAGTACGCCTATCGCAATAATCGCACCCGGAATGGAGTATCCTGTTGTTGTTAATTTTGCTAATATATAGGAACCCGCCGTGTGTTTTCGGCATACATTAGCAACGATCACTGAAAGAATGAGAATAATAAAGGTTGATATGGCCGCCACATAAACAGTTTGAAAAAATAGTGTATAAAAGGTATCGCTCCAAACCTTACTAAATGTCAGCTTTGCCCATGCTATTAACTGTATCAATGGAATGAGAAATCCCAGCAAAAACACAATCCCACAATAGGCAAAAGCAGCAGCAGCCTTTATTCCCTTCAGCTTCATTGGCACAAGCGGTCTTGATTTATTATTTAGATTATAACGGCGTCTTTGCCTCAACAGTCTTTCTAAGAAAAACAATCCAACAATTACGACCATTAGCCATGCCGCCAGCCTCATTGCTGAATCAATATCATACATCCCAAACCATGTCTGAAAAATCGCGGTTGATATTGTATGGATGCCAAAATAGCTAGTAACCCCATAATCACTTAGCACTTCATAAATGACCAAAACGGCGCCCGCCACAATAGCCGGTCTTGAGAGCGGCAATACTACCTGGATAAAAATTGCTAGCGGCTTTCTTCCAAGCAGCCTCGCATTCTCGAAAAACGAAGAGCTTTGGCTTTCCAAAAAGGCCCTCGTCATTATATAAACATAAGGAAAAAGAAATAATGTAAAAATAAAGATGGCCCCGCGCAGGGATGAAATCGACAGCAGCTCGGGATCAATTTGGTAATTAAATTGGTTGCGGAATGTTGATTGAATCACTCCCGTATAGCTGAACATCGTCCGATACGTATAAGCAGCGATATAGGGCGGAATGGCTAACGGCAATAATAATCCCCAGCGAAAGAAGCGTTTAAGCGGAAAATCATATGCTGAGGTAAGCCATGCAAGCGTAACCCCCAAAAACGCAGTAAAAATCCCTGTTAATGCGACAAGGATTACCGTGTTTGCTACATATGTTTTTAATAAATACTGGCGTATTTGAAACCAGTTATCATTTGGCTCCTGAAATAGCGAGAAAAAGATAAACAGGATGGGCAGCAGTATAACCGCCGCCCCCATCATGCTGATGACCCACCAGCTATTAAAATCTTTTTTAAAGAATTGTTTGATTTGGTTTATACCCATTTTTACTTCCAACCTGTTTTATTAAAGATCTCAATCGCTTTATGATTATGTTGTCCTAAAGTATCAAAATTAAGCTCTTGCATTTTAAAATCGCCCCAAGTTTGTAAAAGTTCTGGCTTCTTTGCTTCAGGATTAACTGGGAATTCATAGTTATTTGCAGATAAATATTCCTGTGCTTCAATACCTGTCATGTATTCAATTAATTTTGTTGCATTTTCAGGGTTTTTGCTATGCTTTGTTAAACCAATTCCGCTAATATTCACATGTGTTCCATTTGTTTCTTGGTTCGGGAAGAAGACACCGATGCTTTCGCCGACTTTTGCCTCTTCAGCATCTGCCGAATTCACAAGCAATCCAACATAGTAAGTGTTCATGATCGCAACATCACCAGTTCCAGCTGCAATCGCTTTAGCTTGGTCACGGTCACCGCCATCAGGCTGGCGAGCAAAGTTATTCACAATGCCTTGCGCCCATTGTTCAGCCTTTTCTTCGCCGTTTAACTCAATGAATGAAGCTAGTAAAGATTGGTTGTATAAACTTGTTGAAGAACGTGCCAATACTTTCCCTTTCCATTTATCCTCCGTTAGAGCTTCATATGTAGAAAGGTCTTCTGGTTTTACACGATCCTTAGAGTAAACAATAACACGTGCTCTTGTTGACATTCCTACCCAATTATTATCTTTATCCCTAAAGTGAGCTGGGACATTCTTATTAATAATATCAGATTGTACAGGCTGAAGAACATCATTATTTTTTGCATTTGCGAGAACTCCGCCATCAACAGTAATAAATAGATCCGCTTGTGTGCTTTCTCCTTCACGCTTTAAACGCTCAATAAGCTCTTCTGCTTCCCCTTTAACAACATTAACTTTAATGCCTGTTTCTTCTGTAAATTTCTTATACACTTCTTCATCGGCCTCATAATGTCTAGCTGTATAAATATTGACTTCTTGATTTTCAGCTTTTTTTGGTTCTTCAGCAGGTTTCTGGCCTTCAGAGCTGTTATCAGCTGCTCCACATCCAGCTAACCCAACTGTTAATAAAGCACTTGCTAGGAAAGGCTTTAATAATTTTGAATATTTCATGTATGAGTCCACCTTTTTATTTTTTTAATCTGTGATAATGATAATTATTATCACTCGTCTGTTTTTATTCTACTTTCCATCCAAGGATGAGTCAACCATTATTTTTAAAATTGCAATGATTGGTTTTAAACAATTTGAACAAATTGTGAAAAAAAGAAGCAACCCGTAACAGGCTGCTTCACATTAATTAATTCGTACTTCTTTTAAATGGCCACCAATTTGCTTCTCCAAAGTTTTTGACCATAACTGGGATAAACAATGGCAACATGATAACGGCGTATAAGAATAATCCGACAATGACAATCGCTGCAATTTGGAGTAATGACAGCATTCCAGAAGGCATCATCGCGGCAAAGGTTCCTCCTAAAATGATGGCAGCAGAGATAATGACAGTCCCCATTTTCCTCATTGAGAGCAGCATGGCCTCAGCAACAGATAGATTCTTATATTCATTGAAGCGGTCCATTAAGAAAATACTGTAATCTACTCCAAGGGCTATCAGAATCACAAAACCGAAGAAAGGAACAGCCCAGCTGATGCCAGAATAGCCTAAAATATGGACGAATACAGCTTCATTAATAGCCATCGATGTAAAATACGTTAAAATTAATGAACCAATAATATAGGCTGGCATAATGATCGACCGGAATAAAAAGACAAGAATGATCGAAATTCCAGCAAGCATTAGAATAACTGTGCGCGAGTAATCCTGATCAGACAATTGGCCTAAATCAGCATTCGTGCTCGTTACCCCGCCGACTGCCACCACCGCATTTTCAAGCTTTGTATCTTTCGTTGCCCTTTTAACTGCTGACTTAATTTCATCTACTTGATTTATTGCATCATTAGAATATGGATTCGCCTTAAAGATAACATCCATTGTCATCACTTTGCGGTCTGCAGACATATAAACGTCTAAGACGCGGGCAAAATCTTCATTTTCTAGCACATCATCAGGCAGGTAAAATCCATCCCGTGTGCCAATGCCAGATAAACCAGATAAATAATTCTGAGCAGAGCCAAGTCCTTCAGATACTTGATTTAAGCCTTCTGTACTTTGACTTAATCCCTCCGTAAGCTGACCAATCTGCCCGCCTAAATCGCCAAATCCAGCAAGCAGCTGCTTCTGACCTTCATTTAGACTTCCTAATCCATTTGTCAGCTTAGGTACATTGCTGACAATCTGTCCTTGCCCATCCGCTAATTGATTTAGACCAGCCTGCTGGGCTTCAATTCCTGCGATTAATTGCTGAAGGCCAGCAGCAAGACCGCTTTGGCCAGCAATAGCTTTTTCAAAACCCGCATTTGCTCCAGCCATTCCGCCATTTATTTTTGCTAAACCAGCATTTAACTCTTGTACATTTGCAGAAAGGCCTGTTAATTGCTGCTGCAGCCCATTAATCGTTTGTTTCATCACCTGATACTGCGGGTCTGCTCCAAGATCTGTATATTTGTTTTCTATATAGCCAAACATCGCACCGTTTGCTTGGATGATTCCATCAGATAAACTAGCTAAACCGGTGCCAACCTTTTGATAGTTTTCTGTAAGGACGTTTAAGTTACCTTGTAATTCTTGATAGCCTCCAAGCAACTGTTGATAACCTGTTAATAACTCCTCAGCACCCGCTTTTGATTTTTCTAAGCCCGCTTTGATTTGATCGGAACCTGCTAAGCCTTGCCGAATGCCATTTTCAATTTTTGCAAGATTTGTTTGTATCGCTTGAAGTCCTGTTTGTATATCATTCGTCCCAGAAATTAGCCCTTGGATCCCATTTGTCGCTTCCTTTAATATGGGCTCAGATTTTGATAATTCCGTTCCTGCTTCATTTAAGCCTGAACTAATTTTATCAATTCCTTCTTTTCCTTCGCCAAGTCCCTCTTCAAGAGTTTCCGCCTGCTTGGCAACAAAGAAGTCTTCTAAAGGCTCTCCAGTCGGACGTGTAACGGAACGGACGGTGTCCACTAGATCAACCTTTTCTAACTCTTTGCTGATTTGTTCTGCTAGGCCAATATATTCTTGGGAATCCATTTTTTCATCATTTTTCAACACGATTTTCGTAGGCATCGATTCTCCAGGGCCAAAGCTATCTGCAATGGCGTTGAATGCCTTGATAGAGTTCACATCTCCGCTAATTTCCTCTAATGAGTTGTAGGATAATTCCCCGTCATACGTTGCGAGGAATGGCACACAGATTGCTGCGACAATGATTAAGGCTAGAAACGGCCGTGCCAATGAAAATTTCCCAACCGCTCCCCAAAGCTTGCTTTCCCCATGATCAGCTGTTTTCTTGGAAGGCCAGAAAATTTTCCGTCCCAATACAGCCATGAAAAACGGAACAATCGTAAATAAAGCTATAAGCAGAATCGCAACACCAATCGCAACAGCCGCTGCGGACTGATAAAGAATAAATTGAGAGAATCCGATTGCAGCGAAACCAATCATGACGGCAACACCGCTAAAAAATACAGTACGTCCCGCATTGCGGTACGTTTCCACAATGGCTTCTGCAATACTTTCCTTTTGCGAAAGCTCCTCTTTAAATCGGCTTAAAAGTAAAATACAGTAATCTGTACCAATCCCAAATAAAACGGCCACTAAGAAAATTTGTGTGTAATTCGATAACGGAAAATCAAATTTGTCCACCAAAAATCCGACAATGGATTGTGATGCAAGATAAGTAAATCCAACCGTTAGTAATGGAATGATTGGAGCAACAACCGATCTAAACACTAGCAAAAGCACAATCAAGATAAAGGCGACCGTAATCCCTTCAGTCTTCTTTAATCCTTCTTGGGAGCTCGTCATTAAATCCTCATTGATAAGCCACTCACTAGTGTAATAATGTTCTACTTTAATATCTTTAAGTGTGCTATATAGAGCATCCCTCAGCTCTTTCGGTTCGCGGTCATCCCAGCTGATTGTAACGGATGCTAGAATTGATTTCCCGTCCTTTGATACGAGCTGGTCCTTTAAACTTTCCTCATCAAAGTGGGTAAGAATATCGGTAATACCAAGCTCCTTCTCATTATCCTTTAAAAGATTAATAGCCTTCTCAGCTTCGGTTATATCCTCTTTAGAAAGCTTTTTGTCATTTTGGAAAACGAGAGCCACACTCGTTTCATCTCCGCCGCCTTCCTGCTTGCGAACGTCATCCATAATTTTTCCTGCAAGAGAGGATGAATACTCATCCGGGACTGTAATTTGCCCTTTTTCTCGGACTAAATCGGCCATATTTGGCGCTGACATCAATAGGCCGGCAGCTATGGCAATCCAAGCAATCATCACAAGCCATTTATTTTTTATTATTCCATTCACGCTCTATTCCTCCACTTGTGGATTCTTACTGTCTTTCAAAATTTGGTTCAGCTTTTCATAGGTTTTAATAAATTGGATGATTTCCGCTTGATCAAATTGAGTAATAAAGGATTCAACAAGCTTATGAACGCGTTCCTCAGTTTGGTTGAACAGTTCATTTCCTTTATCTGTAAGCGTTAAGTAAACAACTCGTCGATCATTCTCATCTCGGGTACGCTGGATCAGACCCTTCTCCCAAAGACGCGTAATAATTGCTGTGATCGCACTTTTTTGCACATAAAATTGTTCGGCTAATTCAGATGACGTGCAGGACTCGTTGTTTCGAATATACCTTAATGTATAATGCTGATCATTCGTTAAATCACTGCCAATCTGTTCCTTCACTAACGACTCTGCCTTACGGTGAACGGAAAAAGATAACTCCACATACTTATCAATAAGCTTTTTAATTTCTATATCTGTCATTAAGATGAATACACCCTCTCTTCTTCATTTTAATTCTATAGTTTAATTGTTCAACTGTTTAACTATTAATGTAGTTAACTATAATGTCCTAATTTGGCATTGTCAAGCAGCGAGAATGTGGGCATATGTCCCTTGGAAATTGAAAAGATTGGTTACAATAAAATTCTGATGACCGCTGATGGCGGATATCTATTTGGACGGGCACCTCACGGGGGCCTGATGACTGCTTACGGCAATTTTCTGTACGGGCGGGCACCTAATGGGGAGATTGATGACCGTTGACGGCCAATTTACATGCAGACGGGCACCTATCAGGGTGATTGATGACCGTTGACGGCTAATTCCCATGCAGACGGGCATCTAACGGGGCGATTGATGACCGTGATGAGCTATTTTTTCTCGAGACGGGCTCAATATGATGATCTAATGACTACCAATAGCAAATATTAGATAAAAAACCTGTTTTCCTAACCTTACATTAATCTGCCATAAAAAGCAGTTGCATATTTCACTTTTGTATTACAAAGTTTACGCGCCTACCTAAGGTAAAATTTCCTATTTTTTACTTAAATCAAACTTCGTTAAAAATTGCTGAGTATTTTTCAAAAAACGTGTCCCGCTATTCCTTATTGACTAAATTGAAGGCACACTGTAAGATACATCTAAAAATTCAATCTAAATTAACTGATAATCTAGTAGAATGAATGATACATGATTGCGAGGAAAATTTATGAGTTCCAGTAATGCTTTATTAATAAATTCACGAAAAAAGGGGATCATCCTAGTCCTTATCGGGGCTCTCCTGTGGGGAGTTTCCGGTACCGTTGCCCAGTTTCTTTTTCAGCATCAAGGTTTTAGTCCCGAGTGGCTCGTAGTAACAAGGCTATTAATATCTGGAACTCTTTTACTAGGCATCGCATATAAAAAAGAGAAACATAGAATCTGGGCTATATGGAGGGTTAAGCATGATGCTTTCAGTATTATCCTCTTTGGAATCCTTGGAATGCTGGCTGTTCAGTACACATTTTTCGCGGCCATCCACCACGGAAATGCAGCGACCGCTACGGTTCTTCAATATTTAGCTCCAGTATTGATTATGTGCTATTCGGCCTTTCGTTCGAAACGAATGCCTACTCTAATGGAAGGTTTCGCGTTAATCCTTGCCATTACCGGCACGTTTTTGCTTGTAACGAGAGGGAGTCTCCATACACTTTCTATATCTGGTCTAGCCCTTTTTTGGGGTCTGACCTCAGCTGTTGCTTTAGCCTATTATACGCTTCAGCCTCTTAAGCTTCTTGCTAATTGGGGATCCGCCATCGTGGTAGGCTGGGGAATGTTAATTGGCGGCATTTTCTTTAGCTTCATTCATCCCCCATGGGTTTTCGTGGGAGAGTGGTCTTTGCCGTCTATTTTTGGAGTTGTATTTATTGTAGCTTTTGGAACAATTATTGCGTTTTATTGCTATTTAGAAAGTTTAAAGTATATTAGTGCTTCAGATACGAGTTTACTTGCCTGTGCAGAGCCATTAACAGCCGCATTCTTAGCCATCGTTTGGCTTCATGTTACATTCGGCTATGCCGAATGGCTCGGAACTATTTGTATTTTGAGTACGATTGCGCTGCTGTCGGTTAAAAAAGAAAAAAGACCTGTGCAGGTGATGGAAAATGTGAAATATAATGTTCATCAATAATAGTAAGGACCGACCATATTTGGGCGGTTTTTTTTTTGGACAGCTTCCGCACTTCCTTCAAAAACCTGTCCAATAAACCCAACTTGTTGGACAGCTTCGGCACTTTCTTCAGAAACCTGTCCAATAAAACCAACTTCTTGGACAGCTTCCGCACTTTCTTCAAAAACCTGTCCAATAAACCAGACTTCTTGGGTAGCTTCAGCACTTTCCCCAAAAACCCGTCCAATAAACCAGACTTCTTGGATAGCTTCAGCACTTTCCCCAAAAACCCGTCCAATAAACTAATTCCTAAGATAATGAAATCACAATACCTATCCATCGAACCTGTTGTTTCCTTTTATTTCTTTCGTATATAGACAAACTGCCTTTTTAACGGTTACCCCTTTCTTTTCCACGGTGGATCGGCGCGATCGTGTAAAGTTCGGTTGAGTTTGTATATCCCCCAAGGAATAACCGATGTCATGGCGGCAAGGAGGATTGTAGGAATGGATGGAATTCTATCGATGATTACGTTCCACATTCTTGTATTCTCCCCTTTCTATTTTACTGTTTCAATGGAAGCACCGATTTGTCTTATCTTGAATTTGACCTGAACGTCAATTTTACTTTTTTCAAAGTAGTTCTTCCCTCTGTCCCAATCTTTTTCGAGCTTTGTCCAAGTTTGGTGATGCTCCTCTTTTAAATGACTTCCTAAACCAAGGACATCAGCCTTATACTCTTTTTGGACTTTTTCAATCGTTTGAAGAATAATCTGTTCGATTTCCCTGGATGTTTTTTCTTCAAATCTGGCAACTGTTGAAAGGTTCGCTAATTTTTGATTTCCGAATGATTCACCAACATTCCCTTCTGCTACTAATTCGATATTAAAATTAATTTGGTCTAAGTCTGAAACACTCGCTTTCATGTTACTTTTACCACTTTTAATTTCAACAGTTACAAACTGGTCATCCATCACAAGATCTATTGATGCACTTTTAACCTCGCCTATGATAAAGTTTAAACCCAATGTTTCTCTTTCATTTAAGGTTCCTATCATTTTTAGATCCTCTGAGTTAAAAACAGCTGCTCCAGAAATCCTTGCATCCTTTTCATTTACAAAAATTCTTGGAACGACAAAGCTCTTTCCTTTTAATAAATCGCTATGAATTTCGCCTATATTTGTAAATGGTAAAAACCTAGCTGATTTTTTAACATTTTCACTGATAGAATTAATAAACATAATAGGAAGTTTTTCGTTTTGTGCATTTATTTCCAACGCCCTTTTAGCCTCCCCTTCCGTAATTACTACCTTTGCCGCCCTCCGCATTTCATGATCACGAACAAAAATATCTAAGGCATCATAAAGATATCCCTTTTGGGCAAGCTCTTCGGAAATAAGGATAACCTTTAGATGCTGCATATATGGAATGCGACTTGTTTCAGCAGCCATTTGTCTTGTTATTTGAAAAATGGTTTTTCCTTCTGAAGTAAGATTAAGGTATGGTTTATCTCCTGATGCTCCATTATTTGTTTGATTGCCTCCACTTGAATTTCCTTGAATATTCCCGGGTACTACAAATTGATAGGTCAACCGATAATTTTCTTTTCGCTTACCTTCAATTTTTATATCACTCTCTTGATCATTAGCAGTATCAATAGCAGCACCAATTACAAAGCCCCTCTCTTCAATTTCAACCCTATCCCAACAGCCAGCCAATAATAATACAAGGACCGCAACTAACAGACTTTTTCCTATTTTACCCATCCGCTCTCACCCCGCGAATCGTAGCAATGACAAGTAAAACGAATGGGATGACTGTACTAAATATGATCCCCGCATAGCCAATCCATTCCCCAAAAGCAGAAATCTCAAGAAAGTTTTGCGGAGTCATGGCAATGATAAAAATCAATGGCGATATGATAAAAATTAGTATCATTCGATCTGCCTTTTTAAAAATAGAACTTAACGCTAATAGGGTAATATCTAAAGCCATTGCAGCTGTGCTAAACAGGGTCATTACCCAAATGGTGAAAAATATAGATTCAAATCTTTCAAAGAACCCTCCTGGTATTTCAACCACCTTTGCTAATTCTGCTGTTGGATATAACGTGTTAGCTGCCACTTCCACCCCAAACACACCAATGACGAATACAAATACGAGTAAATATAAAAACAGCGGGATGCTCATTCCAATCATAGCTGCCTTTTTTGTATTTTTTGGATTATTTATATAAGTGTTGTAAAATAAGAGAATTTCAAAGCCTAAGAATGAAAAAACTGTTTCCTTTGACCCTTTTAAAATATCCTTCCAGCCTGTAATAAAAAATGTCTTTAT